>NZ_JBEAIG010000054.1:0-95825 GCF_040064575.1 Klebsiella sp. CN_Kp106
GCAGTTGACTTTTAATCAATTGGTCGCAGGTTCGAATCCTGCACGACCCACCAATTTAACATCAAACTCAGATGTTAAGCGTGAAGGATAACGTTGCGTCAGCAACGGCCCGTAGGGCGAGCGAAGCGAGTCATCCTGCACGACCCACCAATGTAAAAAAGCGCCCTAAAGGCGCTTTTTTGCTATCTGCCATTTCCTCGAAAATCACAACAATCCGCAATACTTTAATGCTGCGTTATTCTACCGTCGCGCTGTGTTTACCGTGGCTACAATTGGCACAGGCCAGTAGCCCGGACAGATGCGCAGCATCGCCTCCGGGAAATGTGCCGGGCCTGATGCTTTTGCGTGGCTTCATCCCGGGGGCGGCGCTTGACGCGCCTTGCCCGGGCTACAGATTCGTGCGTTCTGCAGGTTTGGCAGCCTGGACAGATGCGCGGCATCGCCTCCGGGAAATGCTTCCTGAGGGAAAAATTCCTCACGACATTTTCTGCACAATCGGCTATCTTGTTTAGCATATAAAACACCATGACCGGTTAATACCTTTCTTCAGGCATTATTACGGTCTGAAAGTTAAGCCAGTGAAACGAGACTGCAAGATGAGCGTAATGTTTGACCCGGAAGCGGCGATTTATCCTTTTCCTCCGAAGCCCATGCCGTTAAACCGCGATGAGAAGCACTTTTATCGCGAAAAAATTAAACGCCTGCTGCGCGAGCGCGATGCGGTGATGGTGGCCCATTACTATACCGACCCCGAAATCCAGCAGTTGGCCGAAGAGACCGGCGGCTGTATCTCCGATTCTCTGGAGATGGCGCGCTTCGGCGCCCGACATTCTGCTTCGACGCTGTTGGTCGCCGGCGTGCGCTTTATGGGAGAAACGGCGAAAATCCTCAGCCCGGAAAAAAACATCCTGATGCCCACGCTCCACGCGGAGTGCTCGCTCGATTTGGGCTGCCCGATCGAGGAGTTTAGCGCTTTCTGCGATGCGCATCCGGATCGTACGGTCGTGGTCTACGCCAATACTTCAGCGGCGGTAAAGGCGCGCGCCGACTGGGTTGTGACGTCGAGCATCGCCGTGGAACTCATTGAGCATCTTGATAGCATGGGTGAAAAAATCATCTGGGCGCCGGACCGCCATTTAGGTAGCTATGTGCAGAAACAGACCGGCGCCGACGTACTGTGCTGGCAGGGTGCCTGCATCGTTCATGATGAATTCAAAACCCAAGCGCTGGCGAGAATGCGGGCGCTTTATCCGCAGGCCGCGGTGCTGGTTCACCCGGAATCACCGCAGGCGATTGTCGATATGGCTGACGCGGTGGGGTCAACCAGCCAGTTGATCAATGCCGCTAAGACGCTGCCGCACAAGCAGCTCATCGTCGCCACCGACCGCGGCATTTTCTACAAAATGCAGCAGGCGGTACCGGAAAAAGAGCTGCTGGAAGCGCCTACGGCAGGCGAAGGGGCAACCTGTCGCAGCTGCGCCCACTGTCCGTGGATGGCGATGAACGGCCTGCAGGCGATTGCGGAAGGGCTGGAAAAGGGAGGCGTTGAACATGAAATTCACGTTGATGAACAGCTGCGAACCGGGGCGCTGGTTCCGCTAAACAGAATGCTCGATTTTGCGGCTACACTTCGGGGATAGCTCATTACTGCGTCACAGAACGCTCTGGGGATAAGATGGATTTTTTTAGTACGCAGAACATATTAGTGCATATACCCATTGGCGCCGGAGGATATGACCTGTCGTGGATTGAAGCGGTAGGCACCGTCGCAGGATTGCTGTGCATCTGGCTGGCGAGCCTGGAGAAGATTGCCAATTATGTCTTTGGGCTGATCAACGTCACGCTGTTTGCCATTATCTTCTTTCAGATCCAGCTCTACGCCAGCCTTCTGCTGCAGATCTTTTTCTTCGCGGCCAACGTCTACGGCTGGTACGCCTGGTCACGACAAACCAGCGATAACCAGGCGGAACTGCAAATCCGCTGGCTGCCGCTGCCGAAAGCGTTAGGCTGGCTGGCGGCCTGCGTGGTGGCGATTGGCCTGATGACGGTATTTATCGATCCGGTTTTTGCGTTTCTGACCAGGATTGCCGTCGCGCTGATGCACACCCTGGGCCTGCAGGTTGCTATGCCGGCGCTGCAGCCAGACGCGTTCCCGTTCTGGGACTCCTGCATGATGGTTCTCTCGGTTGCGGCGATGATCCTGATGACGCGCAAATACGTCGAAAACTGGCTGCTGTGGGTGATTATCAACGTCATCAGCGTGGTTATTTTCGCCCTGCAGGGCGTTTATGCGATGTCGCTCGAATATCTGCTGCTGACCTTCATCGCCCTCAACGGCAGCCGTATGTGGATTAACAGCGCGCGTGAGCGCGGCTCTCACGCGTTTTCCCGCTAATGGTGATGATGATGTCCATGCCCGGCGTGCGTCATGTTCAGACGGCACTCCGGGCCGCTGCAGGGCTGATACTCCATCTGAACCGTAATGTGTTCAATTTCATACTTATGCTGTAAGAAGCCCTGGATTCGTTCAAGCAGGCCGTCGTGATCGTGCGGCGGTACCACCTGCACGTGCAGCGTCATCACCGTTTTTTCTCCAACCAGCCACGCATGAACGTGGTGTACGTCGCGAACTTCAGGTATCGAGCGGCGCAAATCGCGCTTTAAGGCGTCGACGTCAAGCGAACGCGGCGCGCCCTCCAGCAGCTCATTAACGCTCTCCTGCAGCAAACGCCATGCGCTGCGCAGAACCAGGCACGATACCAGCACGGACAGAATAGGATCGATAGGCGTCCAGCCGGTGGTGATGATCACGATTGCGGCAATAATGGCCCCAACCGAACCGAGTAGATCCCCCAGCACATGCAGAGCGGCGGCCCGCACGTTGAGGTTACGCTCTTCACTGCCGCGATGGAGGATCCAGAAGGCCAGAATATTGGCCAGCAGGCCGGCAACGGCGATGATCATCATGGTTTTACCGGCTACCGGTTGCGGATGATGAAAACGCTGAATGGCCTCCCAGACGATTAATATCGTAATGACCACTAAGGCGATAGCATTGAGAAAGGCCGCCAGCGTGGTCAGCCGCAGCCAGCCAAAGGTGTGTTGAGCATTAGGCGGGCGACTGGCGAAACGCACGGCCAGAAAGGCGAACAGCAGCGCTGCGGCGTCCGTCAGCATATGCCCGGCATCGGCCAGCAGCGCCAGCGAACCTGAAATGAGTCCGCCTGCAACCTCAACCAACATGAATCCGGCCGTGACGCAGAACGCCAGCAGCAGCCGACGGGCATTATTATCTTCGGTGGATTGCGGAGAATTATGCGAGTGTGATTGCCCCATGGTGCCATCCCTACATTATTATTTTGATGATTACTTTATGACATGATTCACCTCTTGGGGTGAAAAAATGAAAAAAGGAGAGCCTTAGCTCTCCTTCCGGGCGGATACCGCGCAGATTATTGGGTGGTACCGTCGGTTTTCGTCGCCTCGTCCTGGCCGACCTTTTTATCGGTATCCGGGCAGCGGCCATCTTTGCACATTGAGTTCTTGTGGACTTCATCGCTCGACATCCCGTCGTGGTTCATGGTGGAGCCGTTGGGGTGGAGCATGGTGCCGCCGGTATCGGTGGAACCGGCGTTAATTTTACCGTTGTCCACGTTGTTTGGCGCCACGTTTTCACGCGCGTCGGGGGCAACCTGACCCGCGTCGGCTGCCGAATTGGCCTGCCCGTTGTTCGACTGCGCGCCGGTATCGGCGGCCAGCGCCGCGCCGCTGGCCAGGCCCAGGGTTGCTGCGAGGAGAAGACTGGTTAGCTTGTTCATTTTCATTGGATGCTCCTGTTATATCGATTTACCGAATTACCTCTTCCAACAGTGCATTGCCGGAGGTTCTACTCGTTGTGGTTAAAGCTTCGCTGTTAGCGAGCGGCATTAATATATAATGCTGAATGCTAAAGAAAATTAAGTTCTAACAGTTAAAAATTATAGCTTGTGGCCACTATTCCGCGACTTTATGGCGTTTTTTAGCCTATTTCCAGGAATATTCTGCCGCTAGTGTAAAATCACGTTTACACTTTTTGAGTGAAGAGATAGATTGGAGGGATTGCATTTAACTAGATAAGTATGGCAACGCTGGAAATAAGATGAATTATCAGAACGACGATTTACGCATTAAAGAGATCAACGAATTATTACCTCCCGTTGCGCTCCTGGAAAAATTCCCCGCTACCGAAAACGCCGCCAACACCGTTGCGCATGCGCGCAAAGCGATCCACCAGATCCTTAAAGGTCATGACGATCGGCTGCTGGTCGTGATCGGTCCATGCTCCATTCACGATCCGGCGGCGGCAAAAGAGTATGCCGAGCGTCTGCTCGCGCTTCGCGAAGAGCTTAAAGGCGAGCTGGAAATCGTGATGCGCGTGTATTTTGAAAAACCGCGCACCACCGTGGGCTGGAAAGGGCTGATCAACGATCCGCATATGGATAACAGCTTCCGCATCAACGATGGTCTGCGGATTGCGCGCAAGCTGCTGCTTGATATTAACGACAGCGGACTGCCAGCGGCCGGGGAGTTCCTCGATATGATCACCCCGCAGTATCTTGCCGACCTGATGAGCTGGGGCGCGATTGGCGCGCGTACCACCGAGTCACAGGTGCACCGCGAACTCTCTTCCGGCCTCTCCTGCCCGGTAGGCTTTAAAAACGGCACAGATGGCACCATTAAAGTCGCTATCGACGCCATCAATGCCGCCGGCGCGCCGCACTGTTTCCTGTCGGTGACCAAATGGGGACATTCGGCGATTGTGAACACCAGCGGCAATAGCGATTGCCATATTATCCTGCGCGGCGGTAAAGAGCCGAACTACAGCGCGCAGCACGTGGCAGAAGTGAAGGTGGGTCTGGCGAAAGCAGGCCTGCCCGCTCAGATCATGATCGATTTCAGCCATGCCAACTCCAGCAAACAGTTTAAAAAGCAGATGGATGTCGGCACAGACGTATGCCAGCAGGTTGCCGGCGGCGAGCGGGCGATTATGGGCGTGATGATCGAAAGCCATCTGGTGGAAGGCAATCAGAGCCTCGACAGCGGTGAGCCGCTGGCCTACGGTAAAAGCATTACTGATGCCTGTATCGGATGGGAAGATACCGATACGCTGCTTCGTCAGCTGGCGAATGCGGTAAAAGCGCGCCGCGGTTAGGTTTTACGGCGAGTCTCAAAATAAAAAAGCGTGGAGTGCTCCACGCTTTTTTTACATCCCGCGAAAATTACTTCGCTTTACCCTGGTTCGCTACGGCAGCGGCTTTCGCGGCGATCTCGTCGGCGTTACCCAGATAGTAATGTTTAATAGGCTTGAAGTTCTCGTCGAACTCATACACCAGCGGTACGCCGGTCGGGATGTTCAGTTCGAGGATCTCTGCTTCGCCCATATTGTCGAGGTATTTCACCAGCGCGCGCAGGGAGTTACCGTGAGCGGCGATAATCACGCGCTCACCGCTTTTCAGACGCGGCAGAATGGTTTCATTCCAGTACGGTACGACGCGGTCGATGGTCAGCGCCAGGCTCTCGGTGGTAGGCAGCTCAGCGTCGGTCAGTTTTGCATAGCGCGGATCGTGACCCGGGTAGCGCTCGTCGTCTTTGGTCAGCTCCGGCGGCGTTACCGCAAAGCCGCGACGCCACTGCTTAACCTGCTCGTCACCGTATTTTTCAGCGGTTTCCGCTTTATTGAGGCCCTGCAGCGCACCGTAGTGACGCTCGTTCAGTTTCCAGGACTTTTCTACCGGCAGCCAGGCCTGATCCAGTTCGTCCAGCACGTTCCACAGGGTGTGGATGGCACGTTTCAGCACAGAGGTATAAGCAAAGTCGAAGCTGAAGCCTTCTTCTTTCAGCAGCTTACCGGCCGCTTTTGCTTCACCCACGCCTTTTTCAGACAGGTCAACGTCATACCAACCGGTGAAACGGTTTTCGTTGTTCCATTGGCTTTCGCCGTGACGAACGAGTACCAGCTTAGTTACAGCCATACACTTACTCCTCAATACACGTCATCTTTCGCGCCGCCTTGATGCGACCCGAAATCTGTAGTGTGTATATTTATTGATTGATAACTATTCTCATTATATTGCCGCGACTTACCTCACGGCAATGCTTATCCCTAACCATAGCGAAAATAGTCGCTCAGTGTAAGGTGCTTGTAAAACAGAGGTTATGTTTTTGTCTGTAAGTGGCGTATTTTTCAGCGAAAGGATAAAAAAAGCCCTCCATCAGGAGGGCTGGGTATTATTTCGCAATAAACTGATATTCCGTCAGGCTGACGTACTCTTCGCCGGGGCGCAGTACGCAGTCCGGCTGCGGCCATTCCGGATGGTTCGGTGAATCCGGCAGGAACTCGCTCTCCAGAGCCAGACCTTGCCAGTCAGCGTAAGGCTGCGCCGTGCGCGACGGCGTGCCGGCCAAATAGTTGCCGGAGTAGAACTGCAGCGCCGGAGCGGAGGTATAGACCGTCATCTGCAGCTTTTCGTCCTGCGACCAGACGTGAGCCGCAGGGCTTTTGGCATTGCCCAGCGCCTGGAGCAGAAAGGCGTGGTCGTAACCTTTGACCTTTTGCTGGTCTTCATCGCGCAGGAAATCGTCCGCCAGCATCTTCGGCGTGCGGAAATCGAAGCTGGTCAGGGTGACGTTTTGCAAATCGCCTCCCGGAATACCGTCGCTCTCAACGGGCAGATACGCATCGGCAAAGATTTGCAGCTTATGGCTACGCACGTCGCTCTGCACGCCATCAAGGTTGAAATAGACGTGGTTGGTCAGGTTTACCGGGCAGGGCTGATCAACGGTGGCGCGATACTCGATGGCGATACGATTATCGTCGGTCAGGCGGTAGTGCGCCGTAGCCGTCAGATTGCCGGGGAACCCCTGATCGCCATCGTGGGAGGAGAGTGAAAACAGCGCGTGACGATCGTCGGCGCTGACAATCTGCCAGCGGCGCTTATCAAAACCTTCAGGACCGCCGTGCAGCTGATGGCCGGCCTCGTTGGAGGGCGTCAGATTAACGCTACGGCCATCAAGGGAAAAGCGGCTGTTGGCGATACGGTTCGCGTAACGGCCTACGGAAGCGCCGAGATAGGCGGCCTGGCGCGTATAGTCGCCAGGGGTCGCGCAGCCGAGCAGCGCTTCGCGTACGCTGCCGTCGGCCAGCGTCACGCGCGCGGAGAGCAGCGTCGCGCCCCAGTCCATTACGGTGACCGTCATGCCTGCGTCGTTACGCAGGGTGAGGAGATTCCACGGCTGGCCGTCCGGCGCCAGCTCCGTTGTTGGGTTTAGCATTGTCCAGCTCCCTGCGACGGTTTGCAGACGTAAAAGGTCTCTTTGATACCAGTTTTCGCTTCATACTCTTTGGCAACGGCCTGCTGTACGGTCTCGACCAGATCTTCCGGCACCAGGGCGACGATACAGCCGCCGAAACCGCCGCCGGTCATGCGAACGCCGCCTTTATCGCCGATGGTCGCCTTGACGATGTCCACCAGGGTATCAATCTGCGGGACGGTGATTTCAAAATCATCGCGCATGGAGGCGTGGGATTCCGCCATCAGCTCGCCCATCCGCAGCAGGTCGCCTTTTTCCAGCGCCGCTGCGGCTTCTACGGTGCGGGCGTTTTCAGTCAGCACGTGGCGAACGCGTTTGGCGACCACCGGGTCAAGCTCGTGGGCGACGGCGTTGAACTCTTGCAACGTGACGTCGCGCAGGGCCGGCTGCTGGAAGAAACGTGCGCCGGTTTCACACTGTTCGCGGCGAGTGTTGTATTCGCTGCCGACCAGAGTGCGCTTAAAGTTACTGTTAATAATCACCACCGCGACGCCTTTCGGCATCGAGACCGCTTTGGTCCCCAAGGAGCGGCAGTCGATCAGCAGCGCGTGATCTTTTTTACCGAGCGCGGAGATCAGCTGGTCCATAATGCCGCAGTTGCAGCCGACGAACTGGTTTTCCGCTTCCTGGCCGTTCAGCGCGATTTGCGCGCCGTCTAGCGGCAGATGGTACAGCTGCTGGAACACGGTGCCGACGGCGACTTCCAGCGAAGCCGAAGAGCTTAACCCCGCGCCCTGCGGCACGTTGCCGCTGATGACCAGATCCGCGCCGCCGAAAGCGTTATTCCGCTGCTGGAGATGCTTCACCACGCCGCGGACATAGTTTGACCACTGCTGGGTATCGTGGCTGGTAATCGGCGAGTCGAGAGAGAATTCATCGGTCTGATTGTCGTAATCGGCGGCAATCACCCGCACGGTACGATCGTCGCGCGGCGCACAGGCGATGACCGTCTGGTAATCAATAGCGCAGGGCAGCACGAACCCATCGTTATAGTCGGTATGCTCGCCGATCAGGTTAACGCGGCCAGGGGCCTGGATAACATGGCTGGCCGGATAGCCAAATTTCTCAGCAAACAGGGCTTGGGTTTTCTCTTTCAGACTCATGGTTATACTCCGGATTCGCGAAAATGGACGTCGCTCACAGCGCGCAGACGTTCGGCGGCCTGCTCGGCCGTCAGGTCACGCTGGGTTTCAGCCAGCATTTCATAGCCGACCATAAATTTACGCACCGTCGCGGAGCGCAGCAGCGGCGGATAAAAATGCGCGTGCAGCTGCCAGTGATTATTCTCTTCATCGTTAAACGGCGCGCCGTGCCAGCCCATAGAGTAGGGGAATGAGCACTGGAACAGGTTGTCGTAACGGCTGGTCAGCTTTTTCAGCGCCAGCGCGAGGTCGCTGCGCTGGTCATCGGTTAAATCAGTCAGGCGCTGTACGTGCGCTTTCGGCAACAGCAGCGTCTCGAAGGGCCACGCTGCCCAGTAAGGGACCACCGCGAGCCAGTGTTCGGTCTCGACGACGGTGCGGCTACCGTCGGCTAATTCTCGCTGCGCGTAATCCACCAGCATCGGCGCGCCGTGCCCGGTGAAGTACGCTTTTTGCAGACGATCTTCGCGTTCCGCCTCGTTAGGCAGAAAGCTGTTTGCCCACACCTGGCCATGCGGATGTGGGTTGGAGCAGCCCATTGCCGAGCCTTTATTTTCAAAGACCTGCACCCACGGGTAGGTTTTTCCGAGGTCGGCGGTCTGCTCCTGCCACGTTTTAACCACGCCTTCCAGCGCCTCCACGCTCAGTTCCGGCAGCGTTTTGCTGTGGTCTGGCGAGAAGCAGATGACCCGGCTGGTACCGCGGGCGCTCTGACAGCGCATAAGCGTGTCGTCGCTTTCCGGGGCGTCAGGGGTATCGGTCATCAAAGCCGCAAAGTCATTGGTAAAAACAAACGTACCGGTGTAGTTCGGGTTTTTGTCGCCGGTGACGCGGGTATTACCCGGGCACAGGAAACAGTCCGGGTCGTGCGCGGGCAAGGTCTGTTTTGCCGGCGTTTCCTGCGCCCCCTGCCAGGGGCGCTTGGCGCGATGCGGAGAAACCAGAATCCACTGCCCGGTTAACGGGTTATAACGACGATGTGGATGGTCGACGGGGTTAAATACGCTCATGAAGGTTCCTTAGTCGGGATAACCCTGCGGATGACGGGACTGCCAGTGCCAGGTGTCCTGCGCCATTTCGTCAAGGTTGCGCGTCACGCGCCAGTTCAGCTCGCGATCGGCCTTTTCAGCGTCCGCCCAGTAGGCCGGGAGGTCGCCTTCGCGGCGCGGTGCGAAGTGGTAGTTAATCGGTTTGCCGCAGGCTTTGCTAAATGCGTTGACCACGTCGAGCACGCTGCTGCCGACGCCTGCGCCAAGGTTATAGATATGCACGCCGGCTTTATCGGCCAGTTTTTCCATCGCCGCGACGTGGCCGTCTGCCAGGTCCATCACGTGAATGTAGTCGCGTACGCCGGTGCCATCTTCGGTTGGGTAGTCGTTGCCGAATACCGCCAGCGATTCACGGCGGCCAACCGCGACCTGCGCGATATACGGCATCAGGTTGTTCGGAATACCCTGCGGATCTTCCCCCATATCGCCCGACGGATGCGCGCCGACCGGATTGAAGTAGCGCAGCAGCGCGATGCTCCAGTCCGGCTGCGCTTTTTGCAGGTCGGTCAGGATCTGCTCAACCATCAGCTTGCTTTTACCGTAAGGGCTCTGAGGCGTACCGGTCGGGAAGCTTTCGACGTAAGGGATTTTGGGCTGGTCGCCGTAGACGGTCGCGGAGGAGCTGAAAATAAAGTTTTTCACGCCCGCGGCGCGCATGGCGGAAACGAGTTTCAGTGTGCCGGTTACGTTGTTGTCGTAGTACTCCAGCGGCTTAGCGACGGATTCCCCGACGGCTTTCAGGCCGGCGAAATGGATCACCGCTTCAATGGCGTGATCGTGGAGAATTTCCGTCATCAGCGCTTCGTTACGAATGTCGCCTTCGACAAAGGTGGCGCTTTTCCCGCCGAGACGTTCAATGATTGGCAATACGCTGCGCTTACTGTTGCAGAGATTATCGAGAATAATCACTTCGTGTCCCTGCAGTAGCAGTTGAACGCAGGTGTGACTTCCAATGTAACCGCTACCACCTGTAACCAGTACTTTCATGATTCGCTCCAATAGGCTTATCGTGTGAGAAGAAGATAGCATACCAAAGAAGCCAAAAGTGTGACACAGGCCAAATTGGTGGAATCGTTTACACTAAAGTTTTTAAACAGCCCATTTGAGTTTTTTTGTTTTAAAAACAGGGTGATGTTATGTCTGGTAGCTATTATTCTGAAAAAAACAGGGATCAGCAGACCCCTGTACAGGCTTAATTTTACAGCGGATCCAACTGGTAAGTGTAACCGTCTCCACTACTCACAAAGGCCAGTCGGTGGGTGATACAGTCCGGGGCGTCTTCGGCGTGATGAGAGACAAACAGCAGCTGCGTCGCCCCTTCGCCAATCAGCACATCAACGAAGCGGCGCACCAGCTGGCGGTTGAGCGGGTCCAGCCCCTGCAGCGGTTCGTCAAGGATCAGCAGAGTGGGATGTTTGACCAGGGCGCGGACGATCAGCGCCAGCCGCTGCTGCCCCCAGGAGAGGCTATGGAACGGCGCATCGGCGGTGCGTTTGTCGATACCCAGAATATCCAGCCAGTTCTGCACCAGCTTATGCTGCTTGTCAGATACGGCCTGATAGATGCCGATTGAGTCGAAGTAGCCGGAGAGAATCACGTTACGCACGTTGGTGCTGACGCGGTATTCAAGGTGCAGGCTGCTGCTGACGTAGCCAATATGTTTTTTGATATCCCAGATGGTTTCACCGCTGCCGCGGCGGCGGCCAAACAGGGTCAGGTCGTTGCTGTATCCCTGAGGATGGTCGCCGGCGATCAGGCTGAGCAGCGTGGATTTACCGGCGCCATTGGGGCCGACTATCTGCCAGTGTTCGCCAGGGTTCACCGTCCAGCTCAGGCGGTTAATAATCGGACGATCGTTGTACGAAACTATGCCGTCGTTCAGCACGATGAGCGGCGCTTCGGCGTCCAGCGCAAGACGCGCTGCTGGTGCGTCCGGCTCCGGCAGCGTCATGCCGTCAAGCTTTTCGCTATGCGCGAGCTGGGCAATAAGCGCCTGCTGCAGCAGGGCCTGCTTTTCGCCGGTTTCGCTCAGCACGCAGTCCGCCAGCACCCCGGCATACTGAACGAACGCCGGGATCTCGTCAAAACGATTGAGGACCAGCACCAGGGTGATACCTTCGCCGTTCAGCGCGGCCAACATCCCGGCGAGCTGCTGGCGCGAGGCGACATCAAGACCGTCGAACGGCTCATCAAGAATAAGCAGGTCGGGATCGCCCATCAGCGCCTGGCACAGCAGGGTCTTGCGCGTTTCGCCGGTTGAGAGATATTTAAAACGGCGTTCGAGCAGGTGGCTAATTGCAAACTGTTCAGCAAGGCGAGCGCAGCGGGAGGGGTCTTTAAACTCATCCTGGATAATTTCCGCCGTCGTGCGGCCGGTGTCTTCTTCTCCCGGGCTGAGCAAATCGGTGTTATTGCGCTGCCACTCATCGCTGACCAGCTTTTGCAGCTGCTCAAAAGAGAGACGGGTGATGCGCGAGAAGGTGCACTCACGCTGCCCGCTTAGCAGGGTCAGCTCGCCGGAGAGCGCCCGCGCAAGCGCCGATTTCCCGCTGCCGTTGCTGCCGACGAAAGCCCAGCTCTCGCCAGCCTGCACGCGGAGGTGTTCAATATTTAACGTTTTTGTATCGCTAAGACGAAACGTGCCTTGCGAAATTTGCAACAATGACATTGTGTATCCCACTTTTTGCAGCGATTTGCTTCAGGGATACGTCTTCGCGAGCGCAATGTCAATGCCGTTAGCACAACGTGGCAAGAATGATGCGATCGGCATTAAAATATGCTATCACCTCCGCCCCTTCCGCCAGATCGCGCGTCTGTTCCACCGGCAGGGTGGCGCAAAGGCTCTGCCCATCCGGGAGCGCCATCAGCACTTCACACTGTTCCGGCCCGCGTTCGATGTGGTTGATACGTCCGGCCAGCTGGTTGTCGGCCCGTTCCGCCTGTGCGGCATCCTGAGTAATGCCAACCCACGGCGCTTTCAGCAGCACCAGTACCTCCTGGCCTTCCTCAAGGCCCAGACGATCGGCGCTTTGGGCGGTAATCGCGACCTTAAAGCGGGTTTGGCCGTCGGCCAGCAGAACGTCAACGTGCTGCTGGACCTGCTGATGGTCGCGGCCGGTAATGGTGCCAAACCACTGGTTGCGCGCGCTGGTCTGCAGAGAGAATCGCGAAATGGCAGCCAGCAGGCTGTCGAGGGGAAGGGCGTCATCATCGCTCAGGACATCGAATGCTTTCTGCTGAATCTGCGCCAGCAGGTCGTAGAGCTGAATCAGCCGCTGCCCGTAGCGGGTGAGGACCGCGCCGCCGCCGCCTTTGCCACCGGTCGCCCGGTCAACCAGGGTCTGCTCGCTGAGCTGATTCATTTCATTAATCGCATCCCAGGCGCTTTTATAGCTAATGCCCGCGTTTTTTGCCCCCTGGCTAATCGAGCCGGTCTGTTCAATCTGTTTCAGCAGGGCGATACGGCGAGGATCGGCGAACAGGCGCTGCTGTAATTTGAGGGTAAGAAGAATTTCAGCCTGCATAATCATATCCTGATGAAAAAGGATATTGTGACCGATAGCGGTCATCTTGCAAGATGCATCTCTCACGGTGGCCTGCGGGGCACCGCACAAATGGGGCGTGTTTTTCCGGCTGAATTGGTTACAATAAACTATTCGTACTTTCTGGAGCCAACCATGTTAGAGCTATTGAAAAGTCTGGTTTTTGCCGTAGTCATGGTCCCTGTGGTGATGGCGGTCATTCTGGGCCTGATTTACGGGCTGGGCGAAGTGTTTAACCTCTTCTCCGGAGCCGGTCATAAAGACAGCAGACCGCAAAATCACTGATTTCCCCCGCGCCCGGTTCTGCCGGGCGTCCTTATTTCTTCCCCCCCTCCATTTTTCGAACGCTGATTACCCCTAATTTTCGCTGGGAAAAACCTGGCGCTATCGTTATATTGTCTATTACATAACGAACCGACGGGAGATTCAGATGACAGGTCAATGGTTACGCTTTTTTGCCGGAGCAACATTAACGCTCTCCGTTGCGGGCCACGCGCTGGCGGAAGAGGGCAAAGTGACGGTTTTTGCCGCGGCATCGCTCACCAACGCCATGCAGGATATCGCCAAAGAGTATAAAAAAGAGAAGGGCGTGGAGGTGGTTTCTTCATTTGCCTCTTCATCGACCCTGGCACGGCAGATTGAAGCGGGGGCGCCGGCGGATCTGTTTATCTCCGCCGATCAAAAATGGATGGATTACGCGGTCGAGAAAAAGAGCATTGATACCGCCTCGCGCGCGACCCTTCTCGGTAACAGCCTGGTTGTCGTGGCGCCAAAAGCCAGCGCGCAGGGCGAGATAAACATCAGTGATAAAACCGACTGGACCAGCCTGCTGAAAGGCGGCCGCCTGGCCGTAGGTGACCCGGAACACGTGCCTGCTGGCATCTATGCGAAAGAGGCGCTGCAAAAGCTGGGAGCCTGGGAAACCCTGTCGCCGAAGCTGGCGCCGGCAGAAGACGTGCGCGGCGCGCTGGCCCTGGTTGAACGCAGCGAAGCGCCGCTGGGGATCGTTTACGGCTCCGATGCGGTCGCCAGCAAGGGGGTAAAAGTTGTCGGTACCTTCCCGGAAGATTCGCATAAGAAAGTGGAATATCCGCTGGCAATCGTCGACGGCCATAAAAATGCCACGGTCAGCGCGTTTTATGACTATTTAAAAGGGCCGGAAGCGTCCGCCATCTTTACACGTTACGGATTTACTACCCACTAATGTTCTTAAGCGATCCTGAATGGCAGGCGGTACTGCTGAGCCTGAAAGTCTCCTCCCTGGCGGTGGTACTGAGCTTGCCTTTTGGCATCTTTTTCTCCTGGCTGCTGGTGCGACGAGATTTTCCCGGTAAAGCGCTGCTCGATAGCATTCTCCACCTGCCGCTGGTATTGCCACCGGTGGTGGTAGGGTATCTCTTGCTGATCGCGATGGGGCGACGCGGTTTTATCGGCAGCTGGCTGTATGACTGGTTTGGTCTGAGCTTTGCGTTTAGCTGGCGCGGCGCGGTACTGGCGGCGGCGGTGATGTCCTTTCCGCTGATGGTGCGGGCTATTCGCCTCGCGCTGGAAGGGGTGGACATCAAGCTCGAGCAGGCGGCGCGTACCCTCGGCGCTGGCCGCTGGCGGGTGTTTTTCACTATTACGTTACCGTTGACGCTACCCGGCATTATCGTTGGCACCGTGCTGGCTTTCGCCCGCTCGCTGGGCGAGTTCGGCGCCACCATCACGTTTGTTTCCAATATTCCCGGCGAAACGCGCACCATCCCTTCGGCCATGTATACCCTGATCCAGACCCCCGGGGGAGAAGGCGCGGCCGCGCGTTTATGCTTGATTTCGATTGCGCTGGCGCTGGTATCGCTGCTGATTTCCGAATGGCTGGCCCGCCTCAGCCGTCAGCGGATGGGGAAATAAACATGCTTGAGCTCGATTTTACCCAGACGCTGGGTACCCACTGTCTGCAAATTTGCGAGACGCTTCCCGCCAGCGGCATTACGGCAGTGTTCGGCGTCTCCGGCGCGGGTAAAACCTCGCTGATTAACGCCATTAGCGGCCTGACGCGCCCGCAGCAGGGGCGCATCGTCCTCAACGGCAGAGTGCTGAACGACGTTGATAAAGGTATTTGCCTGGCGCCGGAAAAGCGCCGCATTGGCTACGTTTTTCAGGACGCGCGCCTGTTTCCGCACTATAAAGTGCGCGGCAATTTGCAATATGGCATGGCGAAGTCTATGGCGGCGCAGTTTGACAAGCTGGTGGCGCTGCTCGGCATTGCGCCGCTGCTTGACCGCCTGCCGGGCGGCCTCTCCGGTGGGGAGAAGCAGCGGGTGGCGATTGGCCGGGCGCTGCTTACCGCGCCGGAGCTGCTGCTGCTGGATGAGCCGCTGGCATCGCTGGATATTCCGCGCAAGCGCGAGCTGTTGCCCTATCTGCAGCGTCTGGCGCGCGAAATCAAGATCCCGATGCTGTACGTCAGCCACTCTCTGGATGAAATCCAGCATCTGGCGGATAACGTGCTGGTGCTGGAAGAGGGGAAAGTGAAAGCCTTTGGCTGTCTGGAAGAGGTGTGGAGCAGCAGCGTGATGCACCCCTGGCTTCCCCAGGAGCAGCAAAGCACGATCCTGAACGTGACCGTTGCCGCTCAGCATCCGCAGTATGCCATGACCGCGCTGGCGCTGGGGGATCGGCAGATATGGGTTAACCGTCTTGACAGGCCGCAGGGCGAAAGCGCGCGGATCCGCATTCAGGCCTCGGACGTTTCTCTGGTACTGCAGCCCGCTCAGCAAACCAGCATCCGCAATATTTTACCCGCGCAGGTCATGCAGTGTATTGAAAGTCATGGGCAGGTTGAGGTCAGGCTGGAGATAAGCGGCCGTACCCTGTGGGCGCGCATCAGCCCCTGGGCTCGCGATGAGCTGGGGGTGACCCCGGGCCAGCGGCTGTATGCGCAGATAAAAAGCGTGTCGATAGCCGCCTGATTACAGCAGGTGGCGATAGATGTAGTCGGCGATGCTGGTGGTTTCGTTTTCACCGATCACCACGTTGGCGCGCGCTTTGACCTCTTCCACCGCGTTGCCCATCGCCACGCCGGTACCGGCGGCTTCCAGCATGCTGAGGTCGTTATAGTTGTCGCCGAAGGCGATAACATCCTGCATCGACAGGCCCTGCGACGCGACCCACTGCGCCAGGCGTTTGCCTTTGCTGTTGCCTTCCCGGGCAATGTCCACCTGATCGTGCCACGACCATTCGCACTCCAGACCCAGCGTCTGGCCAACGTGTTGGGCAAAGCGCTGCAGTTTGGCGGTATCTTCATCGGTCAGGGCGAATTTCCACACGGCGTTAACTTTGCGGGCCGCCTGCGCCAGAGAATCGACCTGAGTGAATACCGGACGCTGCTCGACGGGGAGCGATTGCGCCCAGCTGGCGGTGCGGATAACGTGCCCGGTCGGCTGCTCGTACAGCATGGCGTCATCGACGTACATCAGGCCGTGAATATCATGCTCGTTCAGCATTTCCGTCAGGCTCAGGGCTTTATCTACCGGCATCGGGTCGGATTCAAGCACCTTTTTTGCATGATAATCATACAAATAAGTGCCATTGCAGCAAATTGCAGGTGTATCCAGCGCCAGCGCCTGATAAAAAGGATGGATAGCGACGTGATGTCGGCCGGTGACGACGATGATCTGATATCCCGCGTCTTTGGCGCGAGCCAGCGCATCGAGCGAGGCGGGGAGGATGGTCTTTTTGCCGGTTAAGAGCGTGCCGTCTAAATCGAGGGCAATCACGCGTGAGGTCATGGGTTGTTTCCGGTTAATGATGAAAAGTTAGCAGGCTATGATGGTACACCGCTGTGCCATTCCGGCAAACTTTTCAGCATCTACCGCTAAAGAGCCGATACACTTGATCTTTCAGGCTGCCAGGAGGCAACCTGAAGAGCGTTGTGTATGCATATTGTGTTTTTCAGGGTGTCGTTAGTCTGAAAAATGAAATTTCCACGTGCAGTGAGGAAGGAGTATTCATGAAACAAACCGTTTATACCGCCAGCCCGGAAAGCCAGCAGATTCACGTCTGGGATCTGGATCTTGAGGGGAAACTGACCCTGGTGCAGGTTGTTGATGCCCCGGGCCAGGTGCAGCCGATGGTGGTGAGCCCGAACAAAGAGTTTCTCTACGTCGGCGTGCGTCCGGAGTTTCGCGTACTGGCCTACCGCATTGCGCCCGATAATGGCGCCCTGACTTTCGCCGGCGAAGCCGCGCTGCCGGGTAGCCCAACGCATATTTCTACCGATCGTCAGGGGCGCTTTGTGTTCAGCGCTTCCTATAACGCGGGCTGCGTGAGCGTTACGCCGCTGGTGGACGGCCTGCCGCGAGAAGCGGTGGCGGTGGTTGAAGGTCTGGAAGGCTGCCACTCGGCAAATATCTCTCCCGATAATCGCACCCTGTGGGTACCGGCGCTGAAGCAGGATCGTATCTGCCTGTTTACCCTGAGCGACGACGGTTTCCTCGCAGAGCAGGAGCCGGCTGAAGTGACCACCGTTGAAGGCGCGGGCCCGCGTCACATGGTGTTCCATCCGAATCAGCAATACGGCTACTGCGTCAACGAACTGAACAGCTCCGTTGACGTCTGGGAGCTGAAAGATCCGTACGGAAAAATTGAATGCGTGCAGACGCTGGACATGATGCCGCCTGATTTTGCCGGCGTGCGCTGGGCGGCGGATATCCATCTGACCCCGGATGGCCGTCATCTCTACGCCTGCGATCGTACCGCCAGCATTATCACTATCTTCAGCGTCTCGGAAGACGGCAGCGTGCTGTCCATCGAAGGCTATCAGAATACCGAGACCCAGCCGCGCGGCTTTAACCTCGATCATAGCGGCAAATATCTGATCGCCGCCGGTCAGAAATCGCATCATATCGCGGTGTATGAAATCAAAGGCGAGCAGGGGCTGCTCCAGGAAAAAGGGCGCTATGCCGTAGGCCAGGGCCCGATGTGGGTCGTGGTCAACGCTCGCTAAGTTCTCTGTCAGTGACGAAACCTCGCCGCGGCGAGGTTTTTTTACGCCTGCGCAGGGGCTACTTCACCCGCATACGATACTCAATCATGCCGCTTTTCTCCGCGACCCAGTTATACAGACGCTGGCCCCGAAGGTTGGTCTCATGCGTGTGCCAGTACAGGCTGGCTGCGTGACGTTTGCGCGCCTGCAGCTGAACATACTCAATCAGCTGCTTGCCGATATGCTGACCGCGAACGGCCGGGTCAACGAAGAGGTCCTCCAGATAGCAGTAGTCGCTTTCGGCCCAGGTGGAGCGGTGGAAGAGATAATGTACGAAACCCACTATCCTGCCTTCCTGTTTTGCCACTGCGCAGAACATCGGCTCGGTGGGATGAAAAAAGCGCTTCCAGGTGAGCTGCGTGATGCTTTCCGGGATGTCGACGCGATAAAACGTCTGGTAGCTTTTCCACAGCGGCAGCCACTGGGCAAAGTCGCTTTCAGCCGCGGGGTGGAGGGTTACCTGCGCGAGGTTAACGTCGGTTTTGTTGCTATTCATGGCTGTTCCTTATTTTTATCAACCGGGTGATTTGACCTGGCGCTATGGTAGGTGCTGTTCTGGTTCCTAAAAAGTGACACTTTCTGTATATTTATAGGATCCACTTTTATGCCGTCGATGCCCGCTGCCGCTCATGCCAAAACCCATTGCCCCTCTGTTTCAGGAACTGTTATTAGCCCGCGGCGTGATTAAAGATCAGGTCTACCACGCCCTGCGTCAGGCGATTCTGGATGGCCGATTGTCGGCGGGTTCAAAAATCCCCTCCAGCCGGGCGCTGGCTGAGATGATGGCGATCTCGCGAAACTCGGTTATTGCCGGTTTTGACCGCCTGATGGATGAGGGGTACCTGGTCACGCGCAAGGGGGCTGGCACCTTTGTCTGCGAGCATATCCCGGATAACCTCATTAGCGAGTATGACGCGTCGACGCCGCCCGAAACGGCAATAGCCGCCGCAGGGCCGCTTAATCCTGATGTCGCCGCTCTGGTGTCATCATGGTCAGAAAGAGAGGACAGCGGCGAAATGCGTCAGGTTTTTGCCGTCGGTATCGGCTGTACCGATCTCTTCCCTCATGCTTTATGGGGGCGGCTGCTGGGGCGCGTCTGGCGGCAATCGCGTCGTGAGCTGGGAGCGCACGCCACGCCCTATGGATATCAACCTCTACGCCAGGCGATTAGTCGCTATATTCAGGCGACGCGCGGCGTCAATTGCCACGAAGATCGGGTGATCATTGTCAACGGTATTCAGCAAGCGCTTTCCATCACCGCTCAGGCTTTACTGGAAAAGGGCGATGAAGTCTGGCTCGACGATCCCGGATACAACGGCGCCCGCGGCGCATTCGCCGCCAGGGGAGCGGTGGTCCGGCCCGTTCGGGTTGACGAGGAGGGCATGGATATTCAGGATGGCATTCGCCATTACCCGCAAGCTAAGCTGGTCTATACCGCGCCGTCGCACCAGTTCCCGCTCAGTGGAACGCTTAGCCTGCCCAGAAGGCTCGCCTTACTGGAATGGGCGGAAGCCCATCGGGCGTGGATATTTGAAGACGATTACAATAGCGAATTCCGCTATGCCGCCCGCTCTCTGCAGGCGTTGCAGGGGTTAGATAATCATCAGCGGGTCATCTACGCGGGCACATTTTCTAAGATGATGTATCCGGAGTTCCGGCTGGGCTTTTTAGTGGTCCCCGAGCATTTGCGTGAACAGTTTGCCATGACGAAATATTACACCGATCTCTGTAGTGGGTATCTCGAACAGGCCGTCCTGGCCCGTTTCATCAGCGAGGGGCACTATGCCAGCCACGTCCGTCGTATTCGCAAAGCCTGTTTTGAGCGAAAAAGCGCGCTGGAGGCGGCTATTGCACGCTACTTTGCCGGGCGCATGGTCGTACATCCAACGGATTCGGGTATTCACATAGTCTGCTGGCTATCAGCGGGTTTAAAGGCAGAAGAGGTCGTCGCTAAGGCGCGCCAGCAAGGTTTCGGCGTGCAGACGTTTGAGCGCTATTGTCAGCGGCCGATGTCGCGCGAGGGCGTTTTATTCGGTTTTGCAAACCATACCCCAGCGGTGTTGACCGAGGGAATTCGCCGCCTGGCTGCGATGTTTTAGCTCAGCAATACGGGAAATATTTTGCAGGGGATTAATGGCATTCATTGCCGGATTATATTGCAGACAATGATTATCTTTTTGGAAAACCTGCCCCGTCCTGATTATTCATCTGACAACAGGGGCAGAGTTTTAAAAAGAGAGATACCGCGCCTGGATTTAACGTATATCCACGGCTTCTGTAATAATATAACCATTCGCTTAGCGATATGTGACTTCCCTGTTTAATTACAGCCGGTTAATAAATCAGATATCATCCATGGTGTAGCTGACGACGATTTCCAGGGTTTTGCGGATAACGTCTGCAGTTACGACATCGCTGGTGGTTTCCAGCGCCGTAATTAACCACAAAATAATCGCCTTGTTGCTGAGGTGACCCTCAGACTCAAGGATGCTGCTGATAGCCAGCGACATCACCGCTGATTCATCGATCAGTCTGTCGCCTGCGTTGCGGAAATATTCAGAGAGTGCGGTATCGTTCAGGCCTGCGTAAATATCCGGTTGCTGATGCATAGTCTGTCTCATCATATTCTCTACTTTGTAAGTTAAACATTAGACCAGTAGTGGTCAGTGTATTTTATTCGTACCTGGCTGCTGAGGAGAGCCTAATAACGAATTCGGCTCATCCCAATTATGCTTAGCGCCTGAAGTACCCACGGTATTGTTTTTTCCACGGCGAGCTACCATATTACTGATTTCATCGATAATACGCCCAAGTGCATTCCGCCGTTTTTTATCCTGTTCCCCAGCCTGCATGGCCTGGAGTTTCCCGATCAGTGCTTGTTTACTAATAGGCCCCTTATTTTTGAGTAGAGAGAGGACAGCCTCTCCAATCAATAAATCGGTTAGTGGATCATAATCATTGCGATTCATAACGGTATCTCTGATCATTGTCATCTCCTTGACTGGGAATTTAGTAGCAAGCCGGTAATCCGTGTCAGATACTGGCCCATCCCTTATATTTCCTCATTCAGTAACGACTTAAATCACCAGATAGCTGAAGCCACTTTTATCACTGATGCTCAAACAAGAGACCAATCAACGTTTGATAATGGTTTTCTTCTTCAGGTTCTGAAGCCACTTCAAGGCGACCCAGCAGTTTCGTACACAGGGATTTGCGATTCAGGTTGCGTCCTTCATTCAGGATATCCATTACAATCTGCCCTAACGTCTCCTGCTGCGAAGGTAACGACGCTTTATTGAAGTAGTGGGCAATAGCGTTAGCCGTGTCAGGAATGTAACCGTTCTGCTGCATATGTGCTCCTGTAAGTTCAATTATCAGTGAAGTTGCGATTAAAGTTATACAATGTTTATCAACTTGTACATAGGAAATGGAAAAAATATGTTAATTTTCTTAATGTTTTTTATAACGTGTTGATTTATATGGTTTTAAAATTGTACAAATCTTAAGGTAAACATCGAGTGGAGATGTACGAATTGTACAGGTATACAGGAAGGCAAGAACGCCAGCGAAAAGAGGGTGTTAATGTGATTTATTTGTTAATGACTCGGGCGCTTTTACAGGACTTATGCGGGTAGACCTGCTACTGTAATATCTTATTAGCTTTCATCTCTTCTGTCGGAAACTTCATGCTCACTACCATTATTTATCGCAGCCATATCTGCGACAACGTGTCAATTAAATCGCTCGAAAGCATGGTTGCTGAAGCAAATGTCAAAAATAGTCAGGAAAACGTGTCGGGTATTCTGCTTTTTAACGGCACCCACTTTTTTCAGCTATTAGAAGGACCTGAAGAGAAGGTTGAGGAAATTTACCGCCTTATCTGCGCAGACCCGCGGCACCATAACCTCGTGGAGCTGCTCAGGGATCATGGACCGATGCGGCGCTTTGGTAAAATTGGCATGGAACTCTTTGATTTACGAGAGTTTGACCGCGATGAAGTGCTGCAGGCTGTGCTGGATAAAGGGACCACAAAATATCAGCTCACCTATGACGACAGAGCGCTCCATTTTTTCCGTACCTTCGTCGAAGCCACGGAAAAGGAAAACTATTACGAAATTCCTGCGGCTGAAAGCTGGGAGTTTGTGATAGAAGAGGCTGCCTGCTACCCTGAAACTCCGCTGCAAGAGGCCGAATGCAGCTTTGCTTTTCAGCCGGTCATCGATCCGTTTGCCAAAGAGGTCGTCTCCTACGAAGCGCTGCTGCGCACGACTTCCGGTGATTCGCCAGCGGTCTATTTTGACGGACTTTCGCGAGAGGAAATCTACTGGACGGATCTCCACAGCAAGCGCATTGCCTTCGCCATGGCGGGACTTTTGCACCTCCGTGGACGCACGTTGTCGATTAATCTGCTGCCCATGACGCTGGTGAATGTTCCCAACGCTGTCGAATTTCTGTTAGCGGAAATTGAAGCCAGCGGTTTGATCCCTGAGCAAATTATTGTGGAATTTACCGAAAGCGAAGCCATTTCCCGTCTTGATGAATTCACCGATTCCGTACGTAAGCTCAAGTCTGCGGGAATTCGCGTGGCTATCGATCATTTTGGCGCCGGGTTTGCCGGGCTACTGCTGCTGGCTCAGTTTCAGCCGGACCGCATCAAGATTAATCGCCAGCTGGTCAAAGATATCCATAAGCACGGCCCAAAACAGGCAATCGTTCAGGCGATTATTAAATGCTGTCATTCCCTGGAAATCGCCATTTCTGCGGTGGGTATCGAGCAGGCGGAGGAGTGGATGTGGCTGGAGTCAGCGGGGATTACGCATTTCCAGGGAAATTTATTTGCCAGTCCGTGTCTGGGAGGCATTCCGCCGGTAGCATGGCCAGAGAAAAAAGTAGCGTGTGAGCTTCTTTAAATTTTGACCCCGGCTCAGCGCAGCGTGTCGGTTAAAAAGCGATGTATAACGGTAAAATAAGCCCTGTTTTTTTGCCCAGTATATCGGCGCCCGACCTGTTTATTTTAGCTGTACAAGAAAAGTTAATTGTACAACCCGGCTAAATTCGTTAATTTAGTCGGTAAAGTATTATCAGGTTAGAGGGCGCTAATGGCATATTACAGCATCGGTGAAGTTGCCGAACGTTGCGGAATCAACCCCGTGACTTTGCGTGCATGGCAGCGAAGATATGGTTTGCTAAAGCCGCAGAGAAGCGAGGGAGGACACCGCCAGTTTGACGAGGAGGACGTTCAGCGCATTGAGGAAATCAAACGCTGGATCGATCGCGGGGTCTCCGTGGGCAAGGTTAAGGCGCTTCTGGAAGGCCATCAGCCTGAAACGCAAGACGCTGCCGTCCTGCTCCAGGAAGAGATGATGACGCTTCTGCGAGGCGTCCAGCCCTCAAAATTACGCACCCGCATCATGTCCCTCAGCCATGAATATCCCGTAGATAAACTGATTGACCGGCTCTTTGTCCCCGTCCGCAGTAAGCTCAATCTCGATCCGAACACCTCCATGGCGATTATCAGTATGCTGGACGGTATCCTGATTGATTGCGTAGCGTCCATTCTTGCGGAATCGCGCAAAAAGGTGGGGAAAGAGACGCTGTTGGTGGGGTGGGGTAATGAAGACCGTACCCGTCTGTGGCTGGAAGCGTGGCGTTTATCGCAGCGCGCCTGGCACGTCAACGTGCTGGCGGAGCCGCTGGATTCTCCTCGCCCGGAACTGTTTCCTGGTCAGCACATTTTTGTCTGGACCGGCCGCGCGCTGACCTCCTTGCAGGCAGAATTACTTAGCCACTGGCAAAGCCAGGGCTTCACCATTGAGTTTCACGGAGAGTAAGCGTCTTAGAGGGTTAGCAGCGGAACATTTTTAGAGATGTTATTCCGCCGCTTGTCTTCCTGAAGCATGGCAACATGCGCTGGCAGGTAAATTATCAGAAATTGAGCTGGGTCCAGGCTTTAAACGTTTCGCTGCGGCTAATATTAAAAAAATCTGTCCGACCCGAGCAGCCGAGCTTTTTGATTAAGGTCAGGCGAATTTGATAAATTGTTTTAATATGTAAATTCAGCGACTTCCCTATATTTGCCATCGCTTCACCATCGTTCATCAGGCGAATCACTTCTTTTTCGCGATTGGTAAAAACGATACTTTCAGATTCCCGGTCAGGCTTCTTACCGAACAAGGTGGGGCGGAGAATAAACGATTTTATCTCAGCGGGCGTTGAGCGCGCCGGGATTCTGTACATTGGTATTTCGCTCAGGAAGTTCAAATCATTACCGTCGGTGAGCAGGACAAAACGAACTCTTTTGCGATCGTAATGATGATTAAGCACCGCATAATAGTTATCGCTGGTGAAAAAGACATATTTTCCATGAAAACAGCCTGGTGATAATGAATCGAGTACAAGCTGTAATCCTTGACGAAGAAGGTTATTGTTAATCCAAAGATCGTAATGATTAAAAAAGTGACCTTGCTTGTCGTTATTCATTTGTCCTCCGAGGTAGAAGTGTTAATAATGGCTTAATTTAACAAATCACATATCATGCTTAGTGATGGTTTTTACCACGTAGCACATGCAGCGTTTGGATATATAAATCGGCGAGTATTTCATTTTTCTCGAGATTCAGGCGCCGCTGAACCTCAACGATTAAACGCTCATGGCTAACGGCTTCGCTCTCCGTCTGGGTCTGCACCATGTGTTCGATATTTTTCAGCAAAGCAGAGTTAGAAATAAACTCTGCAGGAATAGTATTTTTAATCTGCATGGTATATCTCGGGTTATGTTAGACAATAAATCAACAAACAAAGATGCGGGATAAAAATCATCTTTGCTCTACGGTTCTTCACCATTTCAAAGGAAATGGTGTGCATTTTTTTAAATCATAAGAATGCTGTAATGCAGAATTTAAAACTTACGTAATAACTATAGTCACGATCTTCAGGATGTACAATTTTTCCGAATTAATTTTGTACATTTAGTTGGTTTTTTTAACATTGACTCATAAGTTATTGTTTTGTAGAGTTATTTTTTGTAAAGATAATGTGAAAAACTTGTACATAACGGCGTCTGTACAGGGATAACCTACAGGATGAGGGGATAGCGGTGAAGAAGCGGGAAGGGCACAGCGGGAAGAGAAAGAGACAAAGGGGGAATAGCTTCCCCCTTTTGGCGTAAGCGTTACTGCTTCGGTTCAGCGACGACAAAGCTTCCCACGCCGCGGTTGTTGTATTCCCACATGCGGTTGAAGTTAGCGTCATTCAGGTTACGCTGCGGGTTGCCTTTGGCATCCGCAGTACCGGTGTTGCCGCTAAACGGACGGTTTGAACCGACGGCATCAGCCCACGGTTTGGCAATATTAAAGCCTTCATTAATGACGCTATCGCGAATAACGACTTGGCCATTGGTGTTGCCGTCAACGTCCAGAGAGCGGCCCAGCTGCGCGACGTTATCGCCGGAAGCGGTAAAGCGGCTGTTAATCGCCAGGAAGCCGTAGGTCACGCTTTTCAGGGTTGCGGGGGCGAAAACGTAAGCCTCTTTCTGGGTGCGCGAGTTGACTACGCGGAAGTCGGTATTGTCGAACACGACCGCCCCACGACCGGAAACGATATCCACGTCGCCTTCAATATAGCTGTTGCTGACCAGGGTTCGGGTCTGACGGTTATCCTGCAGGCGGTTTTGTACGCCGCTGTTGGTCACGAAAAAGGTGTTCTGGCGACCGAGGATATTCACCTTGTTAATCTGCACCCGATCGCCATCGCTACGCAGCGCCACGGCCTGATGGGTGCCCGCGTCTACGCTGTCGCCGAGGTTGTTGGCGATAGTCAGGTTCTGTAGCTGGAGATCGTTATTCTGCGACCAGAATACCGCTGAGCACATCACGCCAACGGTGGCGGCACGTCTGCTCTGGCAGCTGTCGTACATATACCAGGCCGGTTTGCCCGGCATATATTTGCCGCCCGGATTAACCTGGTGACGCCAGGAGACCGGATCCATTTCTGAATCAATCGCTGCGCTGATTTTTACATCAATCGGCTTCTCACCGGTGCCGTACAGGGTCAGCGCGCCAGGCGCCGCCGGAACGTATACGGTGCCCGCATATTCACCCGGCATGATGGCGATAAACTGACGACGATTGGAGTGGCGGGTAATCGCTGCATCCACCGCGGCCTGAATCGTGGTGTGGGTTACCCCCTGGGTACCCGCAGGACCCACGACAAAATCCGGCTGCGCCGGGAGGCTGATGGCGGACGGGCTCCACGCCGCGGCGTTAGGATCGAGAGACTGGAAATAGCTCGCCGGTAAGAAGTTTTTCGCCTCATCGGCGGTTAAAACTGGACGAGAGGCCGTGCCCGGCGCTGTTTGCGTTGAGGGCTGTTGATCGGCAGGCGTCGAACTACAGGCGGACAACGTCACGCCAAAGGCCAGCGCCAGCGCCAGGTGGGAAACGGAATATGTGTTCATGTTGCTCCGGGCAAGAATAAATTAAGGGTATATACACTTCATCCTTCAAGCTGCCTCGGCGTTGGCTGCGTTCGCTCACCCCAGTCACGTATTTATATACGCTCCTGGGGACTCGTTCTCTTGCCGCCTTGATGCAACTCGAATGATTTTGTGTATAGGTCCTTTAAAGCCTGCTGTTTTATACCAACTTAAGCGAAACGGGAAGACGTAGCGCAAAAAAGTTGTTTCTTTACATAATAAGAGCCGGAAACGAGCCGCTTTTGTTCACAAATAAATAACATTTTCCGGGGGCTGAGTTGACATCTCTCGCGGAATCAAAATAAATGTCTATACAACCCATGACAAGTTGACCGCTATGACACACACACCTTCCGAACGCCTAATCTGGCGCAACGTCCGTCTGGCCACGCTCGATCCACGTTTCTCTCAGCCGTATGGACTCGTGGAGCATCATGCGCTGCTGGTGCGCGATGGACGCATTGAAGCCATTGTGCCCGAAAGCGAGGCGCCCGCAGGGCAGAGTATTGACCTCGGCGGTAGGCTGCTCACGCCGGGGCTGATTGATTGCCACACGCACCTGGTCTTCGGCGGCAGCCGGGCGCAGGAGTGGGAGCAGCGCCTCAACGGCGTCTCCTACCAGACCATTAGCGCCAACGGCGGCGGCATTAACGCGACCGTGCGCGCCACCCGGGAAAGCAGCGAGACGGAGCTGCTGGCGCTGGCCCGGCAGCGGCTGGCTCGTCTGCTGCGCGAAGGGGTCACCACCCTGGAGATCAAGTCCGGCTACGGGCTGGATCTCGCAAACGAACGTAAAATGCTGCGGGTTGTACAACAGCTTGCCGCAACGCATACCGTTGAGATTTCCCCCACGCTACTCTCCGCCCACGCCACGCCGCCGGAATATAAAGGCGACCCGGACGGCTATATCAATCTGGTATGCGAAATCATTCTGCCCACGCTGTGGGAAGAGGGGCTATTTGAAAGCGTCGATGCCTTCTGCGAAAACGTCGGCTTTACCCCCGCGCAGACTGAACGGGTTTACAGTACGGCCCAGGCATTAGGTATCCCGGTAAAAGGTCACGTTGAGCAGCTCTCTTCGCTGGGCGGCGCCGAATTAGTGAGCCGCTATAAAGGCCTGTCCGCCGACCATATTGAATACCTGACCCCAGAGGGCGTGGCGGCGATGAGCCGCAACGGCACCGTGGCGGTGCTCCTGCCCGGCGCGTTCTATTTCCTTAACGAAACCCGCAGGCCGCCGGTTGAACTGCTGCGCGAATATCAGGTTCCGATGGCGGTGGCGACGGACTACAACCCCGGCACCAGCCCCTTCGCCAGCCTGCATCTGGCGATGAATATGGCCTGCGTGAAATTTGGCTTAACGCCGGAGGAGGCGTGGGCAGGCGTAACCCGTCATGCGGCTCAGGCGTTGGGCCGCCAGGCGAGCCACGGCCGGCTGGCGCCGGGCTTCGTTGCTGATTTTGCTATCTGGGACGCGGAGCATCCGGTTGAGATGGTTTACGAGCCGGGGCGCAGCCCGCTCTGGCAGCGCGTGGTGCGAGGAGAAATCGCGTGAAGCTATGACAACCGACGACCGCCGGGATTTGTCAGGGGCGCGACCACAGCGCGGAGGCGCGGCAAATCGCCCATTGGTGGCAGTAGCGATTCAGTATATTCTGGACGTTTCGCCGCCCATTCGCACAAGGAAGCCCGGCCATGTTCTCATCGCAACCTCGTTCCGCGCCTGCGCCTTTCTATGAAAAGGTGAAACAGGCTATTAGCGAAAAGATCCACAGCGGCGTCTGGCGTCCGCACGATCGCATTCCTTCGGAGGCGGAGCTGGTGGCGCAGTTTGGCTTTAGCCGGATGACCATCAATCGGGCGCTGCGCGAGCTGACCGATGAAGGCCGGCTGGTGCGATTACAGGGGGTGGGGACGTTTGTCGCGGAGCCGAAAGGGCAGTCGGCGCTGTTTGAAGTGCGCAGCATCGCGGAGGAAATTACCTCTCGTCATCATCAGCACCGCTGCGAGGTGGTGCTGCTGGAGGAAACGCAGGCGGATCTGATTCAGGCCGCGGCGCTCAACGTGGCCGCCGGTACGCGGATTTTCCATTCGCTGATGGTGCATTTTGAAAATGAGGTCCCGGTACAGATTGAGGACCGCTGCGTCAACGCCTCCGTGGTGCCGGACTATCTGCGTCAGGACTATACCGCGACCACGCCCCACGACTATCTGTCGCTGATCGCCCCTCTGACCGAAGGGGAGCACATTGTTGAGGCGGTGCAGGCAACGGCGGAGGAGTGCGCGCTGCTGCATATTCACGCGCACGACCCGTGTCTGCTGATCCGCCGCCGCACCTGGTCCACCACCCATATCGTTTCCCACGCGCGCCTGATTTTCCCCGGCAGCCGCTACCGTCTGCAGGGCCATTTTGGTTCCTGATCTTCCTGCGCGTCGGCAAAACGTGATTGCTGACGCAATATAACAAAAATGTATCTTTTGTGTTAAATCCTGGCTTGCGTATGCTTGTATAGACAAGTATATGTATCTACGTACACAACGTTAATTGTCAGGAGAAACCCCCGATGTCGCAAAGCAAATACCGCCAGCAGGACGTACGTGCACCGCGTGGCACAACGTTAAATGCGAAGAGCTGGCTGACCGAAGCTCCGCTGCGTATGCTCATGAATAACCTCGACCCGGATGTCGCCGAAAACCCGCATGAGCTGGTGGTGTATGGCGGCATCGGACGCGCGGCGCGCAACTGGGAATGCTATGACGCTATCGTGAAGGCGCTGAAAAACCTGGAGAGCGACGAAACGCTGCTGGTGCAGTCCGGTAAGCCGGTGGGTGTATTCAAAACCCATGAAAACTCGCCGCGGGTGCTGATCGCCAACTCCAACCTGGTGCCGCACTGGGCAACCTGGGAACACTTTAACGAGCTGGATGCCAAAGGGCTGGCGATGTACGGCCAGATGACCGCCGGCAGCTGGATCTACATTGGCAGCCAGGGCATCGTGCAGGGCACCTATGAAACCTTCGTTGAGGCAGGCCGCCAGCACTACCAGGGCAGCCTGAAGGGGCGCTGGGTGTTGACCGCCGGTCTGGGCGGCATGGGCGGCGCGCAGCCGCTGGCCGCGACCTTAGCGGGCGCCTGCTCGTTGAATATCGAATGCCAGCAGAGCCGCATCGATTTCCGCCTGCGTACCCGCTACGTTGACGAACAGGCGACGTCGCTGGATGATGCGCTGGCGCGCATCAAAAAATATACTGCCGAGGGCCGGGCGATCTCTATCGCACTGTGCGGCAACGCGGCAGAGATCGTGCCGGAAATGGTCAAACGCGGCGTGCGCCCGGATATGGTGACCGATCAGACCAGCGCCCACGACCCGCTGCACGGCTATCTGCCGAAAGGCTGGAACTGGGAAGAGTACCAGGCTAAGGCCGAGTCGGACCCGCAGGGCACTATCCTGGCGGCGAAACGCGCAATGGCCGACCACGTGCAGGCGATGCTGGCATTCCACGAAATGGGCGTGCCGACGTTTGACTACGGCAACAACATTCGCCAGATGGCCCAGGAGATGGGCGTTGGCAACGCGTTTGCTTTCCCAGGCTTCGTTCCCGCCTATATCCGCCCGCTATTCTGCCGCGGCATCGGCCCGTTCCGCTGGGTTGCCCTGTCCGGCGACCCGCAGGACATCTATAAAACCGACGCGAAAGTGAAAGAGATCGTTAAAGACGATAAGCACCTGCATCACTGGCTGGATATGGCCCGCGAGCGTATCAGTTTCCAGGGGCTACCGGCGCGTATCTGCTGGGTAGGCCTCGAATGGCGGCAGAAGCTGGGGCTGGCGTTTAACGAAATGGTCCGCAGCGGCGAAGTCTCCGCGCCGATCGTCATTGGCCGCGACCATCTGGACTCCGGCTCCGTCGCCAGCCCGAACCGCGAGACGGAAGCGATGCGTGATGGTTCCGACGCCGTCTCCGACTGGCCGCTGCTCAACGCCTTACTGAATACCGCCAGCGGGGCGACCTGGGTGTCGCTGCATCACGGCGGCGGCGTCGGGATGGGCTTTTCGCAGCACTCCGGCATGGTTATCGTCTGCGACGGTACCGATGAAGCGGCGGCGCGCATTGCCCGCGTCCTGCACAACGACCCGGCGACCGGCGTGATGCGTCATGCCGACGCGGGCTACGATATCGCGATTGAGTGCGCGACAGAACAAGGTTTGAATCTTCCGATGGTGGCAGCAACGCAGGGGCACGCTAAATGAACGCTTTAACACTGATTCCGGGTCAACTCAGCCTGTCGCAGCTGCGCGACGTCTACAGCCAGCCGCTGAACATTACGCTAGACGAAAGCGCGTTCGCGGCGATTGATGACAGCGTTGCCTGCGTCAACGCGATTCTGGCGGAAGGCCGCACCGCCTACGGTATCAACACCGGTTTTGGCCTGCTGGCGCAGACGCGCATCTCAACCGAAGATCTGGAAAACCTTCAGCGATCGCTGGTGCTGTCGCACGCGGCGGGGATTGGCGAACCGCTGGATGATGACCTCGCGCGTCTGATTATGGTGCTGAAAATTAACAGCCTGTCGCGCGGCTTTTCCGGCATTCGCCTGAGCGTGATTCAGGCGCTGATTGGCCTGGTCAACGCGGGCGTGACGCCGTGGATCCCGGCGAAGGGATCGGTCGGCGCCTCCGGCGACCTCGCGCCGCTGGCGCATATGTCTTTGACCCTGCTTGGCGAAGGGAAAGCGCGCGTGCGCGGCGGGGAGTGGCTGCCGGCGACGGAAGCGCTGCGTCAGGCGGGGCTTGAGCCGATTACTCTGGCGGCGAAAGAGGGGCTGGCGCTGCTCAACGGCACGCAGGCGTCGACGGCGTTTGCCCTGCGCGGCCTGTTCGAAGCCGAAGACCTGTTCGCTTCCGCGGTAGTTTGCGGGTCGTTAACCACCGAAGCGGCGCTCGGTTCGCGTCGTCCGTTTGATCCGCGCATTCACGAAGCGCGCGGTCAGCGCGGGCAGATTGACGCCGCGGCGCTCTATCGCCATCTGCTGACCGACGACAGCGCGATTTCCCAGTCGCACCATAACTGCACCAAGGTGCAGGACCCGTACTCTCTGCGCTGCCAGCCGCAGGTGATGGGTGCCTGCCTGACCCAGCTTCGCCAGGCGGCGGAAGTGCTGCTGGTTGAAGCCAACGCGGTATCCGATAACCCGCTGGTGTTCGCCAGCGAGAACGACGTGATTTCCGGCGGTAACTTCCACGCCGAACCGGTGGCGATGGCGGCGGATAATATCGCGCTGGCGATTGCCGAAATCGGATCGCTGTCGGAGCGCCGTATCGCGCTGATGATGGACAGCCATATGTCGCAGCTGCCCCCTTTCCTGGTCAAAAACGGCGGCGTCAACTCCGGGTTTATGATTGCCCAGGTGACGGCGGCGGCGCTGGCCAGCGAGAACAAAGCGCTGTCGCACCCGCACAGCGTGGACAGTCTGCCAACCTCCGCTAACCAGGAAGACCACGTCTCGATGGCCCCGGCCGCCGGCCGCCGCCTGTGGGCGATGGCGGAAAATACCCGCGGCGTACTGGCCGTTGAGTGGCTGGCCGCCGTGCAGGGTCTGGATATGCGCGAAGGCCTGAGCAGCAGCCCGCTGCTGGAAGAGGCGCGCCACCTGCTGCGCGAACGGGTGACCCATTACACCGAGGACCGCTTCTTCGCCCCGGACATCGAAAACGCCATTGCGCTCCTGGCGGCGCGTCATCTGACGCGGCTGCTGCCTGCCGTGCTCTGAGACCAACGCTAAACCATCGCTGTTCTCTGTACCTGCGCCGGGAGGATCTCTTCCTCCCGGCCACCCTACACGCATATTTGTCGTCGTATAAAAACTATCAGGACACTTGCATATGCAACAACAAAACAAGCCACACCTGCTGCGCGGGCTGAATGCCCGGCACATTCGTTTTATCGCCCTCGGCTCCGCCATCGGTACCGGGCTGTTCTACGGCTCGGCATCGGCGATCAAGGCCGCGGGCCCGGCGGTACTGCTGGCCTATCTGATCGGCGGCGCGGCGGTGTTTATCGTGATGCGGGCGCTGGGGGAAATGGCGGTACGCAACCCCGTTTCCGGCTCCTTCAGCAGCTACGCGCGCCAGTATCTTGGCCCGCTGGCGGGTTTTATTACCGGCTGGACCTACACCTTTGAGATGGTGATCGTCGCCCTCGCGGACGTTACCGCGTTCGGCATCTATATGGGGCTGTGGTATCCCGATGTTCCCCGCTGGATCTGGGTGCTGAGCATTATCTTTTTTATCGGCGCCATGAACCTGTGCAGCGTGCGCGTTTTCGGCGAGATGGAGTTCTGGCTGTCGCTGATCAAAGTGGTGGCGATTATTGCCATGATTGTGGCGGGCGGCAGCATCATTTTCTTTGGATTCGGTAACGCCTTTCCGGCAACCGGGCTGGAGAATTTGTGGAGCCACGGCGGCTTTGCCCCTAACGGCTGGGAGGGCATTATAGCCTCGCTCGGTATCGTGATGTTTGCCTTTGGCGGCGTCGAGATTATCGGCGTGACCGCGGCGGAAGCGAAGAATCCGCAGAAGGTGATCCCGCAGGCGATCAATACTATCCCGCTGCGAATCGTGCTGTTCTATGTCTGCACCCTGGCGATTCTGATGGCGATTTTCCCGTGGAACAGCTTCGGCGAGCGGGGCAGTCCGTTCGTGCTGATTTTTGATGGTCTGGGGATTCCGGCGGCGGCCACCATCCTGAATATCATCGTGATCAGCGCCAGTATTTCGGCGATTAACAGCGATATTTTTGGCGCGGGGCGCATGATGTACGGCATGGCGAAAGAGGGGCTGGCGCCGAAGAGCTTCCAGCGCATCGCCAGCAACGGGGTGCCGTGGATGACGGTGGTGGTGATGGGCGTGGCGCTGCTGGCGGCGGTGGTGCTGAACTACCTGATGCCGGAGCAGGTGTTTGTGCTGATTGCCTCGCTGGCGGCCTTCGCGACGGTGTGGGTCTGGCTGATGATCCTGCTGGCCCACTTTGCGATGCGTCGCGGCCTGTCCGCTGAAGAGCGCGGCAATATCGCGTTCCCGGTACCGTTCTGGCCGGTGGCGCCGCTGCTGACGCTGCTGTTTATGGGACTGGTCATCGCGGTGCTGGGGATGGTGGAGGAGACGCGGATTGCGCTTATCGCCGGTCTGGTATGGCTCGGGCTGCTGACGGCGGTGTGGTTTGCGCGGGTGCGCAAAAACGCCGTGCAGGCGGTGACGGAGTCGTGATTGTTTTGGTTTACCCGGGTTGCGGCTGACGCCTTACCCGGGCTACCCAATCGCACTCACCTGTAGCCCGGATAAGGCGTTTACGCCGCCATCCGGGGATTAGCTAAACAGGGCGGTAATCGACGCGCTGCCGAGGCTGTGGAAATGGACGTTAAAGCCGACCATCGCGCCGCTCGCGCCCTCATCGACCGCAATTTTTTCGACGTCCAGCGCGTGGACGGTAAAGATATAGCGATGGGTCTCGCCTTTTGGCGGCGCCGCGCCGCCGTATCCGGCCTGGCCAAAATCGGTACGGGTCTGAATCGCTTCTTCGGGCAGTTCCGCCTGTCCGGAGCCGGCTCCCTGCGGTAACACGCGGGTATCGGCCGGAAGATTGGCCACCAGCCAGTGCCACCAGCCGGAGCCGGTGGGCGCATCGGGATCGAAGCAGGTCACCACAAAGCTTTTGGTTCCGGCCGGCACATCGTCCCACGCCAGATGCGGCGAGATATTATCGCCATCGTAGCCCATGCCGTTAAAGACATGACGATTGGGCAGCTTCTCACCATCCTGTAAATCATGACTGATTAATTTCATCGTCTCTCCTCGTAGTCATCCGCTGATTAGCCAGAAAGTGTAGCGCGAGAGAGGCGCCATTACCGTCGCTTATTCGCTAAAAAATGTTTCTTCCTGAACCGCGGCGTTTACCGCCCGCGTCAGGCGGCTCAGCTGCTCCGGCGTAATGATGTACGGCGGCATCAGGTAAATCAGGCGACCGAACGGGCGGATCCACACGCCTTGTTCGACGAAAAAGCGCTGCAGGGCGGCCATATTCACCGGCCGATGCGTCTCGATAACGCCAATCGCTCCCAGCACCCGCACATCGGCAACCTGCGCGGATTCGTGCGCCGGCGCCAGCTCGGCGCTGAGCTGCGCTTCAATGGCTGCCACCTGCTGCTGCCATTCGCCGCTTTCCAGCAGGCGCAGACTCTCGGTCGCCGCCGCGCAGGCCAGCGGATTGCCCATAAAGGTCGGGCCGTGCATAAAGCAGCCGGCTTCCCCGTCGCTGATAGTTTCTGCCACCTGACGGGTGGTGAGGGTGGCGGAGAGGGTCATGGTGCCGCCGGTCAGCGCTTTGCCGAGGCACAGAATATCCGCCGCAATCCCCGCGTGCTCGCAGGCGAACAGCTTACCGGTTCGACCAAAGCCGGTGGCGATCTCATCGGCGATCAGCAGGATGCCCTCGCGATCGCACATCCTGCGGATCCGCCTGAGCCACTCGGGGTGGTACATCCGCATTCCGCCCGCGCCCTGAACAATCGGCTCGAGGATCACCGCGGCGATTTCATGGCGGTGGGCGGCCATCAGCCGGGCGAACGGCACCATATCCCGTTCATCCCAGTCGCCGTCGAAGCGGCTCTGCGGCGCCGGGGCGAAGAGGTTATCCGGCAGATAGCCCTGCCACAGGCTGTGCATTGAGTTCGTCGGATCGCAGACCGACATCGCGCCGAAGGTATCGCCGTGATAGCCGTTGCGGAAGGTGAGAAAGCGCTGGCGCGGGTCACCTTTCGCCTGCCAGTACTGCAGCGCCATTTTCATCGCCACTTCGACGGCGACGGAGCCGGAATCGGCGAGGAACACGCATTCGAGGCTTTCCGGGGTCATCGCCACCAGCTGGCGGCACAGGGCGACCGCGGAAGGGTGGGTAATCCCACCGAACATGACGTGCGACATCTGGTCAATTTGCGCTTTCATCGCCGCGTTCAGGCGCGGGTGATTGTAGCCATGAATGGCCGCCCACCAGGACGACATGCCGTCAACCAGCTGCCCGCCGTCGGCGAGGGTCAGCTCACAGCCGTGGGCGGCCACGACCGGATAGACCGGCAGCGGCGAAGTCATTGAAGTGTAAGGGTGCCAGATGTGGCGCCGATCGAAAGCGAGATCGTCCGTTGTCATAATCGACTTGTAAACCATTTTGAAAACATTTAGGTTTACGAGTATAAACCGAACCAACAATTAACAAAACCCTTTGGAGAGGCTAATGGCTCACCACCCCCGCTGGACAATGTCGCAAGTTACTGAGTTATTTAATAAACCCTTTCTGGATCTGCTGTTTGAAGCGCAACAGATCCATCGCCAGCACTTCGACCCGCGCCAGGTTCAGGTCAGCACGCTGCTGTCGATTAAGACCGGCGCCTGCCCGGAAGACTGCAAATACTGCCCGCAAAGCGCGCGCTATAAAACCGGTCTGGAATCCGAACGCCTGATGGAGGTTGAACAGGTGCTTGAGTCGGCGCGACAGGCGAAACAAGCCGGTTCAACCCGCTTCTGTATGGGGGCGGCGTGGAAGAATCCGAACGATCGCGATATGCCGTATCTTGAGCAGATGGTGAAAGGGGTAAAAGCGCTGGGGCTGGAAGCGTGCATGACCCTTGGCACGCTCAACGATAGCCAGGCCCAGCGTCTGGCCGGCGCCGGTCTGGATTACTACAACCACAACCTCGATACCTCGCCGGAATTCTACGGCAATATCATCACCACCCGCACCTATCAGGAGCGCCTCGATACCCTCGATAAAGTGCGCGATGCCGGAATTAAAGTGTGCTCCGGCGGTATTGTCGGGCTGGGGGAAACGGTCAAAGACCGCGCCGGGCTGCTGCTACAGCTGGCCAATCTGCCGACGCCGCCGGAAAGCGTGCCGATTAACATGCTGGTGAAGGTCAAAGGCACGCCGCTGGCGGATAACGACGACGTGGACGCCTTTGATTTTATTCGTACTATCGCCATCGCGCGCATCATGATGCCGACCTCGCACGTGCGCCTCTCCGCCGGTCGTGAACAGATGAACGAACAGACCCAGGCAATGTGCTTTATGGCCGGGGCGAACTCGATTTTCTACGGCTGCAAGCTGCTGACCACGCCAAACCCGGAAGAGGACAAAGACCTGCAGCTGTTCCGCAAGCTGGGGATTAATCCGCAGCAGACCGAGGTACTGGAAGGCGATAACGCCCAGCAGCAGCGGCTGGAGCAGGCGTTGATGAACCCGGATACCGAGGAATATTACAACGCGGCGGCGCTATGAGCTGGCAGCACCGCATCGAGCTGGCGCTGGCGGAACGGCAGGCGGCGGATGCCTTGCGCAGTCGCCTGCCGGTGACGCTGGGCGCAGGACGCTGGCTCAGCCGCGAAGGGCGGCGCTGGCTCAATTTTTCCAGCAACGATTATCTTGGCCTCAGCCAGCATCCGGCTATCGTCAAGGCCTGGCAGCAGGGCGCGGATCGCTATGGCGTCGGCAGCGGCGGCTCCGGCCACGTCAGCGGCTATAGCGAGGCGCACCGCGCGCTGGAGGAGCAGCTGGCCGACTGGCTGGGCTATCCGCGCGCGCTGCTGTTTATTTCCGGCTTTGCCGCGAATCAGGCGGTGATTGCCGCGCTGGCGGGCAAAGAGGATCGGATTGTCGCCGACCGTCTCAGCCACGCTTCGCTGCTGGAAGCCGCCAGCCTGAGCCCGGCGCAGCTGCGGCGTTTTCAGCACAACGACAGCCGCCATCTTGACGATTTGCTGGCGAAACCGCTATCCGGCCAGCAGCTGGTGGTGACCGAAGGCATTTTTAGCATGGACGGCGATAGCGCGCCGCTGGCTGAGGTTTCTCAGGCGGCGCGGGCGGCCGGCGCGCTTCTGCTGGTTGACGACGCGCACGGTATCGGCGCGCTCGGCGAAGAGGGGCGCGGCAGCTGCTACGCGCAGCAGGTACGCCCGGATCTGCTTATCGTCACCTTCGGTAAAGCGTTTGGCGTCAGCGGCGCGGCGGTGCTGTGCAGCGAGGCGCTGGCGGATTATCTGCTGCAGTTTGCCCGCCATCTGATTTACAGCACCGCCATGCCGCCGGCGCAGGCGGTGGCGCTGAGCGCCGCGCTGGCCGTGATTCGCAGCGACGAGGGTCAACAGCGGCGGGAAACGCTGGCCGGCCATATCGCCGACTTTCGCCGGGGAATGTCCCACTATCCCGGCGAGCTCACTGATTCCGGCAGCGCGATCCAACCGCTGATCGTCGGCGACAATGCCCGCGCGCTGCGGCTGGCGGCGCGTCTGCGTGAGGAAGGCTGCTGGGCGACGGCCATTCGCCCGCCGACGGTTCCCGTCGGCAGCGCGCGGCTGCGCCTGACGCTGACCGCCGCGCACGAGTCTGCCGATATCGCCCGCCTGCTGGAGGTGCTGCATGACGGCGGTGAATAAGCGCGCCGTCGCGGCGGCGTTTGGCCGCGCGGCGGGACATTACGCTCAGCACGACGAATTACAGCGCCTTAGCGCCTCTCTGCTGCTGGAACAGCTCGATATCAAGACCTTTCCTGAGGTGCTGGACGCGGGCTGCGGTCCCGGCAGCATAAGCCGCTTCTGGCGCGATGCAGGGAGCCGGGTGACGGCGCTGGATCTTTCCGTCGACATGCTGGCGGAGGCCCGCCGCGGAACCTGCGCGCACCGCTACGTCGAGGGCGACATCGAAGCGCTGCCGCTGGCGGACGGCTGCGTTGATCTGGCATGGAGCAACCTTGCGGTTCAGTGGTGCGACAATCTCGCGACCGCCATTGATGAGCTGTCCCGGGTAGTGCGGCCCGGCGGCCGCGTGGCGTTTAGTACGCTGCTGTCAGGTTCGTTACCTGAGCTCAATCAGGCCTGGCGAGCCATCGATGAGCGGCCGCACGCCAACCGTTTTCTCAGCGAGCAGGCGGTGCGTCAGGCGCTGGCCGAACGCCGCGCCAGCGGCCACGTCCACGCCATCACGCTGCCGTTTCCCGACGCGCTCAGCGCGATGCGCTCGCTTAAAGGCATTGGCGCGACCCATCTGCACCACGGACGCAGCCCTGCGCCGCTCAGCCGCGGCAAGCTGCGGCAGCTCCAGCTCGCCTGGCCGCAGCAGCAGGGCCAGTGCCCGCTGACGTATCATCTTTTTACAGGAGTTATCGAACGTGACTAAACGTTTCTTCGTTACCGGCACCGACACCGAGGTGGGGAAAACCGTCGCCAGCTGCGCGCTGCTGCAGGCGGCCAATCGCGAGGGATTTAAAAGCGCTGGCTACAAACCGGTGGCTTCCGGCAGCGACTATACGGCCCAGGGATTACGTAATGAGGATGCGCTGGCTTTACAGCGCAATAGCCGCGTGGCGCTGCGCTACGAGCAGGTCAATCCGTTCACCTTTGCTGAACCGACGTCACCGCATATTATCAGCGCCGATGAAGGGAGACCGATTGACGCCGCCGCGATTTCTGCTGGACTGCGCGAGCTGGAAGCGCTGTCCGACTGGCTACTGGTGGAAGGGGCGGGGGGCTGGTTTACGCCGCTGTCAGAAACGCTGACCTTTGCCGATTGGGTAGAGGAAGAGCGGCTGCCGGTGATTTTAGTGGTCGGCGTTAAGCTGGGGTGCATCAACCATGCCATGCTCACCGCTCAGGCGGTGCTGCAGGCCGGACTGCCGCTGGCGGGCTGGATAGCCAACGATATCCAGCCGCCCGCCAGGCGCCACCCTGAATATCTGGCAACGCTGAAACGCGTGCTGCCCGCGCCGTTTCTTGGCGAGATCCCGTGGCTGGCGGAGGCGGCTCAGCGCGAGGATCTCGGTCAGTATCTCGACCTCAGCGCGCTGGATCGGGCGTCATCCACTTCGCCAGCAGCGGGGCATCCAGCTGGATAACGTCTCCCTGGGCTACGCTGCGTCCACAGTGCAGCAGACAGAAACGATCCGCCACCCGACGAATAAACGGCAGGTGCTGTTCGGCGATCAGCACCGTCAGGCCAATATCGCGGTTCAGGCGCATCAGTAAATCCCCGAGCTTGTGCAGGAAGCGCTGGCCGCCGCCGCGCGAAGGTTCGTCGAGGATCAGCAGGCGCGGACGGGTTATCAGCGCCCTGGCCAGCGCCAGCTGGTACTGATCGTCGGCGCTCAGGGTAATCCCTTTACTTTGGCGCAGAGCGTACAGCTCGGGGAACAGATCGTAAATCTCTCCGGCGACCGCTGACGCCGGTTCGCCGCCCGCCGCAAGGGCAATGTGCAAATTTTCCTCCACGCTCAGCTGCGAAAAAATCCGTTTATCCTGCGGTACATAGCCAATGCCGATGGCGCTGCGCGACTGCGCGGAGAGCGGCATCAGGTCATAGGGCGCCGATCCTCCGTCCTGCCAGGTGATAGTGCCGCTGGCCACCGGCAGATGACCGGTAATACAGTTGACGAGCGTGGTTTTCCCCATTCCCTGGCGCCCCATGACGCAAGTGCATTTACCGGGTTTGAGCTCAAGGTCAACATTCCACAGCGTGTGCTGGCTTCCGTAATAGTGGTTCACGGCGCGTAGACTCAACATAGACGTTTTCTCCTTTCCTGGGATAGCAGGCGACGAGAAGATTCTGCAAATCTCTTGCCAGGAAAAAGAACTCTCGGTATTTGCTGGTCAATACAGGTGCGACCGGGCACAAGCGGACCGACCTTGCACTTTCCCGGTGCCCGCGCGCTGAAATGTGGTGCAAAAAATAACAAAAAATCTAGCCACTCTTCGCCAATAAACAGCAAAAAAAATTCAATTAATTTTTTTCGCGGCGGGTTTGGTCGGGGCGACGGGTTTTGTTCGGGTGGCTCGGGTCATGGGCTGCAGACAGTTATCCACTATTCCTGTGGATAACCTTGTGTATTAGAGTTAGAAAACTTGCGGTAAGCTAGAGAGTACGCGGCCTGCGGCCGAATTGGCGCGAAACCCGTCTTTTATTAAATTCTATTAAATATCAATTATTTAAATAAAATCAATGCCTGTAAGAAAAGTGTCACCGACTGCCATAAAACATTCATCCCCTCGCTTGACAAATGTTAAATGGTCATACTTTTTGGGGATAACCCTGAGGCGTGGTCGATTATCCCGTAAAGCGGTTTTTATTCGTCCATGTTGGCGGTAAAAAGCGCTAATTAGTCCGACTACGATAATACGGCACTGTTTTTATATCCAGTATTTTTTATTGGCAAAAGCTGAGCCGGCGAGTAGAATTAAACACCTGCCGTTCAACCCTTCTTCAGGTTCTGATTGATGAGTAAACCGTTCAAGCTGCATTCTGCTTTCCGTCCCTCCGGCGATCAGCCGGAAGCCATTCGTCGCCTGGAAGAGGGGCTGGAAGATGGCCTGGCGCATCAAACCCTGCTCGGGGTCACCGGCTCAGGTAAAACGTTTACTATCGCCAACGTCATTGCTGACCTGCAGCGTCCGACGATGGTGCTGGCGCCAAACAAAACCCTGGCGGCGCAGCTATACGGCGAAATGAAAGAGTTCTTCCCGGAGAACGCGGTGGAGTATTTCGTCTCGTACTACGACTACTACCAGCCGGAAGCCTACGTGCCAAGCTCGGACACCTTCATCGAGAAAGATGCGTCGGTGAACGAACATATTGAACAGATGCGTCTGTCGGCGACCAAAGCGCTGCTGGAGCGTCGCGACGTGGTGGTGGTGGCCTCGGTCTCCGCTATCTACGGTCTGGGCGATCCGGATCTGTATCTGAAAATGATGCTGCATCTGACGGTCGGCATGATTATCGACCAGCGCGCTATTTTGCGCCGCCTGGCCGAGCTGCAGTATACCCGCAACGATCAGGCCTTCCAGCGCGGTACCTTCCGCGTGCGCGGCGAGGTGATTGATATCTTCCCGGCGGAGTCTGACGATATCGCGCTGCGCGTTGAGCTGTTCGATGAGGAAGTTGAGCGCCTGTCGCTGTTCGATCCGCTGACCGGTCATATTGAGTCGACGATCCCGCGCTTCACTGTTTATCCCAAAACCCACTACGTCACCCCGCGCGAGCGCATCGTCCAGGCGATGGAAGAGATCAAAGTTGAACTGTCGGAGCGGCGTAAGGGACTGCTGGAGAACAACAAGCTGCTGGAAGAGCAGCGTCTGAGCCAGCGTACGCAGTTCGACCTCGAAATGATGAACGAGCTGGGCTACTGCTCGGGGATTGAAAACTACTCGCGCTATCTGTCGGGCCGCGGGCCGGGCGAACCGCCGCCGACGCTGTTTGACTACCTGCCGGCCGATGGTCTGCTGGTCATCGATGAGTCCCACGTCACGATCCCGCAGATCGGCGGTATGTACCGCGGGGACCGGGCGCGCAAAGAGACGCTGGTGGAGTACGGTTTCCGCCTGCCGTCGGCGCTCGATAACCGTCCGCTCAAGTTTGAAGAGTTTGAGGCCCTGGCGCCGCAAACCATCTATGTTTCGGCGACGCCGGGAGCCTATGAGCTGGATAAATCCGGCGACGAGGTGGTGGACCAGGTCGTCCGTCCTACGGGGCTGCTGGATCCGGTCATCGAAGTGCGTCCGGTAGGCACCCAGGTCGACGATCTGCTCTCGGAAATTCGCATCCGCACCGCGATCAACGAGCGCGTGCTGGTCACGACGCTGACCAAACGCATGGCGGAAGATTTAACCGAATATCTGGAAGAGCACGGCGAGCGGGTGCGCTACCTGCACTCGGACATCGACACCGTGGAGCGCATGGAGATTATCCGCGACCTGCGCCTCGGCGAGTTTGACGTGCTGGTGGGCATCAACCTGCTGCGTGAAGGTTTGGATATGCCGGAAGTTTCGCTGGTGGCGATCCTGGATGCCGATAAAGAAGGCTTCCTGCGCTCTGAACGCTCGTTGATTCAGACCATTGGCCGCGCGGCGCGAAATATCAACGGCAAAGCGATTCTCTACGGCGATAAAATCACTCCGTCGATGGCGAAAGCGATCGGGGAAACCGAGCGCCGTCGCGAGAAGCAGCAGGCGTACAACGAAGAGCACGGTATCGTTCCGCAGGGTCTGAATAAGAAAGTGGTCGATATTCTGGCCCTCGGCCAGAATATCGCGAAAACCAAAACCAAGGGGCGCGGCAAGTCTCGCTCACCGGTTGAGGCGGATGTCGTCGCGCTAACGCCGAAGGCGCTCCAGCAGAAGATTCACGAGCTGGAAGGGCAGATGATGCAGCACGCGCAGAATCTGGAGTTCGAAGAGGCGGCGCAAATTCGCGACCAGCTTCACCAGCTGCGCGAGCTGTTTATCGCCGCTTCGTAGCGGCGTTGCCAGCTAAATATCGCCCGGGCCTTACCGGGTCTTCGGGCGATGGACGGAATGTGTTTTTCGTAGGCCGGGTAAGGCGCCAGCCGCCACCCGACAGAAAAGCGGGCACATGAGCCGAAACGCTTTGGTTATTTGTTGCCCCTCTGTCGCGATTTTCCGTGATGCTTAATGTTGGCTTAATCTTGTTTGGCGAAACTATCCTCACTTTACTGAGGATAGCGCCATGCAAAAATTAACCTTCCGCGAATACCTGGCAGTCACCTGCGCGTTTGTTATCGTCGTTGCCTTTTTCCATCAGTGGGTGCTGACGTTCTGACGCGAAGCTTTAGGGAAGAGTACCCAGGCGCGAACGCCGGGCCCGGGCTGTCGGTTATGTAAAAAGAACTGCGCGTCGTGCAGCTGGGCGATGCGGGTGACGATGCTTAACCCGAGACCAATACCGCCATAGCGGCTGTCCATGCGGACGAACGCTTTGCTTAACTCACCGCTTTTAGCCTCATCAATTCCCGGGCCTTCATCCTCAACGGCCAGAATGGGCGTTGGGCCAGGCGCTATCGACACTTTAATCGTCGACCCCGTCGGGCTATAACGATGCGCGTTTTCGACCAGGTTACGTAAAATAACCTGCACCAGCGTGGCGTCGCCCGACACGATTGCCTCTCCATCCTTAACGTTGATCGCCAGCGTCTGCTGGCGCTGCTGCAGCATTGTCTCAAGCTCGCTCTGCAGCGGTTCGATTACATCCTCTTTCAGCGCAACCTGCTGATAGCTTCCGGCGGAGAATGACTGGCCAACGCGCGCCAGCTGAAGCAGCTGGGTAATGCTATTGGTCATTTGATCGAGACGCTGAATTAGCGGGTCCACGCTAACGCCATGCACTTTCGCCAGAAGCTCCAGGTGCAGACGCAGCCCGGCCAGCGGCGTGCGCAGCTCATGGGCGACATCGGCGGTAAACAGACGCTCGCGATCGAGGGTTAAATTCAGGCGGGACACCAGCTGATTAATCGCGGTGGTCACCGCGGTGACTTCAGGAACCGATTCCTTCAGCGTGATAGGCTGCAGGTTGTCCGGGGTGCGGCTTTCCAGCTCGAGCTGCAGTCTGGAAAGCGGCTTTGTGATTTTTTTCACCGCCAGCAGGGAGATATACAGCGCCAGGCCGATAATCAGCAGGCTTGGGATCAGCAGGCTGGCTACCGCTTCGCGAACCTCATGCTCTATATGCTTCTGATTGTTATGCCCTTCAATGGCGCTGGCGACCAGCAGCTGAATCTGCTCCTGACTTTCATGCCACAGCCAGAACACGCTGATGAGCTGACAAACGGCCAGAATAGCGCCAATTGTCAGCAGCAGCCGATGACGCATAGTCCAGTTTTCACTGACAAAAAAAGCCATAGCGTTATTCGGTCTCCGCGTTATCAACCAGCATATAGCCAAAGCCCCGGACGGTGCGGATGCGTGATTTGCCGACTTTATCGCGCAGATTATGGATATGCACCTCCAGCGTGTTGGTAGCCGGTTCGTTGTCCCAGCTGTAAATGTCGTTGTAGAGAATTTCGCGATGCACCGGGCTGCCCGCTTTCATCATCAGGCGTGAAAGCAGAGCGTACTCTTTGGGCGTTAAATCCAGGGACTGCTCGCCGAGCCAGACCAGCCGCCGGGTGACGTTCAGGCGCAGATTGCCGACGGACAGTTCGTTATCGCCCTGATTATTGTGACGACGCAGTAGGGCGCGAATGCGCGCGTTCAGCTCTTCCAGCGCAAACGGCTTAACCAGGTAGTCATCCGCGCCGGTATCCAGGCCGCTGATGCGGTCATCCACGGTATCGCGGGCGGTGAGGATCAGCACCGGCTGGCTGAACTTCTCCCGTCGCATGCGCGCCAGGAAGTGCAGACCGTCTTCATCCGGCAGGCCGAGGTCGAGAACCACCAGGCTGTAGTGGTTGCTGGCCAGAGAGAGGGCGGCTTCGTGGGCGGTTGATACGCCGTCGCAAACGTAGCCCTCGCTTTGCATCGCCAGAATTAACCCTTGTAACAGGAGCGCATCGTCTTCAATGACTAAAATTTTCATCGGCCTGCCTCTCTACATGGCGTTAAAATATCGTCTGTTGCCTGGTACTCGCGGGTGCTGACCCCGAGCAGACCGAGCAGGGTGGAGAAAAGATTATCCTGCGAATACGCTTGCGTTTTCGCTTTTTGCTGCAAACACGGGCTGGACACGCCATAGCGCTGTTGATAATCCGCTGACAGCCACAGCAGCATCGGGACGTGTTTTTGCGTCTCCGGGGCGATGGACCACGGTAGCCCGTGTAAATACACCCCATCCTCGCCAAGCGACTCGCCGTGATCCGAGAGATACACCAGGCTGGTGGTAAATTTATCCTGCTTTGACTGCAGTAATTTTATCGCTTTGTCGACCACATAATCGACATACAAAATCGTATTATCGTAGGTATTGGTGAGCTGCTGCTGGGTGCAACTCTGAATCTCGTTGGTGTCGCAGGTGGGCGTAAACTGTTTAAACTGCGCCGGATAACGATTGTAGTAGGTTGGGCCGTGGCTGCCGATAGTGTGCAGAACGATAATCCCGTCCTGCTGCAGATTATCGATATAGTTCTCCAGGTTATGGAACAGCACCTCATCGTAGCATTCTCCGTCGATGCACTGGCCGCTAAGCTTGAGATCGGTGACGTTCTGGTGCGGTACCCGGTCGCAGGCTCCTTTACAGCCGCCGTCGTTATCATTCCACTGAACCTGAATTCCCGCGCGCTGCAGGATATCCAGCACGCCTTCCTGATGGTGCGCCAGCTCTTCATCATAGTGGGCGCGCGGCATATTAGAGAACATGCACGGTACAGAAACCGCGGTCGCAGTGCCGCAGGACGTGGTGTCGGGGAAATAGATAACATTATCCTGTTTCAGGCGCGGGTTGGTCTCGCGGGCGTAGCCGTTCAGGGAAAAGTTTGCCGCCCTTGAGGTTTCGCCTAACACCACGATAGTCAGGTTTTTCCGCGGTCCGCTGCGCATCTCCGGCTTCTGAACCGCGTCTTCGCCAATTTTGACCAGCGGAAGATTATCCATCCTGTTATGCGCATACCAGGAGTTCACGGCCACAATGCTGTTTGACGGGCTCAGGGACTTAACCAGCTCTTTGTTATTGCGAAACAGCGAGGCGTAATCTTTATAGAAAAATGCCGCGACCAGAATAATCAGCAGCGCTGAAACCACGATGCTCAACAGCCTTACCGCCACGCTGCGCCACAGGGTTGCCGGTTTGCGGATTTTAACCCACCAGGCCACGACCACCGCCAGAATGCCGGAGAGTCCCAGGATCAGGACCATTTTTCCGGAGAGTAGCGCAAAGCTTTCGGCGGGAGTGGTATCGAGAATATTGGTGATCATCGCCCGATCGATAACCACGCCAAAGGTCCAGATAAAATACTGGGCCGAGGCGCTAAGCAGAATAAACAGGCTGATAACGAGGCGGTCAAGCTTAAGAAATGACGCTAGCGTGGTGATGATATTCATCACGCTGATAGCCACTATCGGCATACTGAGGAACACCAGCCAGTTATGCAGGCCGTTGACCGGCAGCAGGGTAAACGCCTGGCGATAGAAAGCGATGTTCAGCGCCAGGCCAATATAGCAGGCGAACAGAATCAAATAGACCGTACGGTTAAGCATTGGCCGACGTAAAGAAAATAACGACATAGCGAAGTCCACATAAAGAGATGTTCGCTATGCTGCCCGTTTTTTTTTAAGACAACCTTAAGATTTTAAGCCTGCCTGTTTTTGTCGCAAGAATAAGGCCGCGTTGAGGATTAGCCTAAGGCCTGAATCGCTTTATCCAGCGCGCGGCGCAACAGCTGGCGATCGTGACGATAGGGCACATCGCTGGCGTCCAGCGGCGTCTGAATGACGACCCGATCCTTAATCCCTGCGATATCGGCTTTCGGGCCGACAACCAGCGCGTCAATCACCCGTTTACCAATTTGCTGCTCCATAATGGCGACCCTGTCCGCCAGCGTCAGGCTGGCTGCCGGGCTATGCTCTTTGCCGAGGTTATCGATAAAGACCATTGGCGCGGGCGTGCGGCGCAGCGCCTTCGCCATCTCATCAAGCAGCAGAATCGGCATCAGGCTGGTATAGAAGCTGCCGGGGCCAATCAGGATTAAATCGGCTTCGGCGATGGCTTCTATCGCTTCACGGGTGGTGGGCACCGGCGGGGAGAGCATAAGCTCGCGCGGCACGCTGGCAAGCTGATCGATATTCACTTCACCGTAAACTTCGTGCCCTTCATGGTCGATGGCCATAAGATCGACCGGTTGTTCCGACATCGGGATCAGAAACGCGTCGACCTTAAGAAGATTCCTTATCAAATTGATCGCTTCAAGCGGGCGCACGCTCAGGTGATCCAGCGCCTTAAGCATCAAATTGCCGAGGTTATGCCCGGAAAGCTCACCGTTGCCGCTAAAACGGTACTCAAACATCGCTGAGGCCACGCTGGGTTCGGCGATGAGCTGATTAATACAGTTGCGCATATCGCCCCAGGCGATGCCGCCTTCCGCGCGACGAATGCGCCCCGTAGAGCCGCCGTTATCGGTCGTGGTGACGATGCCGGTGAGGCGTGAACCGAGCGAAGAGAGGGATGACATTACCCGGCCCAGCCCGTGCCCGCCGCCGAGTGCCACCACGCGATCCAGATCGGCGAAAGTGCGATTGCGCATAAAAATCCCTTATAGCTATTTATCGGGCTCACAGTAACCGATCTACCCCTAAAAGACGATGGGCTGAATCTGACAAACTGACCGACATCAATGCAAAAGCGTGGTTTTTAGCTATTCTGTAGCGAAAATACGCGATCGTATCGATATGTACATGATTATATAACGAAACTGGAAATGGCATAACCGTTATTAAAGCGCTACTATTCGGCGTAACCCACTAACACTCTAGCCTCTGTGCCTGTGTCGAAAGATATGGTGCTTTGGCCGTGACAACCTCGGTTGCCACCAGGGCGCGAAAAGAAATGACCGCGTCTCCCGTATTTGGAAAGGTGTCTATGGCTTCACAGCTTACCGATGCATTTGCGCGGAAGTTTTACTATCTGCGTTTATCAATTACCGACGTATGCAACTTTCGTTGCACCTACTGTCTCCCCGATGGCTATAAGCCCGGCGCCGTCACCAATAAAGGCTTTCTCAGCGTTGATGAAGTTCGCCGCGTGACGCGCGCGTTCTCCGCCCTGGGGACGGAAAAGGTGCGCCTGACCGGCGGCGAACCCTCGCTGCGTCGCGATTTTACCGACATCATCGCCGCGGTGCGGGAAAACCCTTCTATTCGCCAGATTGCGGTCACCACCAACGGCTACCGGCTGGCGCGCGACGTTGAAAGCTGGCGCGATGCCGGGCTGACGGCGATTAACGTCAGCGTGGATAGCCTCGATGCGCGTCAGTTTCACGCCATCACCGGCCAGGACAAGTTTCATCAGGTGATGGACGGCATCGATGCCGCATTTGCCGCTGGCTTCGAAAAAGTGAAGGTCAATACCGTGTTGATGCGCGACGTTAACCATCACCAGCTCGACACTTTTCTGGCGTGGATCCAGCCGCGCCGCATTCAGCTGCGTTTTATTGAATTGATGGAAACCGGCGAAGGCAGCGATCTGTTCCGCCGCCATCATATCTCGGGCATGGTGCTGCGCGATGAGCTGCTGCGTCGCGGCTGGATCCATCAGATCCGCCAGCGTAGCGACGGCCCGGCGCAGGTGTTTTGCCATCCGGATTATGCCGGGGAAATCGGTCTGATTATGCCTTATGAAAAAGACTTCTGCGCTACCTGTAACCGTCTGCGCGTCTCTTCCGTGGGTAAATTGCACCTGTGCCTGTTCGGCGAAGGCGGCGTCGATCTGCGCGATCTGCTCGCCGATGAGCAGCAGCAGCCGGAGCTGGAGGCGCGCATATCCGAGGCGTTAACGCACAAAAAACAGACCCACTTCCTGCATCAGGGCAACACCGGTATTACCCAGAACCTGTCCTATATTGGCGGATAATTCATTTTAAGGAGCGATCAGATGAGCCAGGCCAGCGCTGAGTTTATCCCGACCCGTATTGCTATTCTCACCGTCTCCAGCCGACGTGGCGAAGAAGACGACACCTCCGGACACTGGCTGCGCGACGCGGCTGAGGAGGCGGGGCACGTCATCGTCGATAAGGCGATTGTGAAAGAGAACCGCTACGCCATTCGCGCTCAGGTGTCGGCGTGGATTGCCGGCGATGAGGTGCAGGTGGTGCTGATTACCGGCGGCACCGGTTTTACCGACGGCGACCAGGCGCCGGAAGCGCTGCTGCCGCTGTTTGACCGCGAAGTGGAAGGTTTCGGCGAGGTGTTCCGCATGCTCTCCTTCGAAGAGATCGGTACCTCGACCCTGCAGTCCCGCGCCGTTGCCGGGGTGGCGAACCGCACGCTGATTTTTGCGATGCCCGGCTCAACCAAAGCCTGTCGTACCGCATGGGACAATATTATTGCGCCGCAGCTCGATGCGCGCACGCGCCCGTGCAACTTTATCTCTCATCTTAAGAAGTAATTTATGACGCAGCTGACCCATATTAACGCCGCCGGCGAAGCGCACATGGTCGATGTCTCAGGGAAAGCGGAGACGGTTCGCGAAGCGCGCGCCGAGGCCTATGTTGAAATGCAGGCCACGACGCTGGCGATGATTATCGACGGTAGCCATCACAAAGGCGATGTCTTTGCCACCGCGCGCATTGCCGGGATCCAGGCGGCAAAACGCACCTGGGAGCTGATTCCGCTTTGCCATCCGCTGATGCTGAGCAAAGTCGAAGTCAATCTGCAGGCGCAGCCCGAGCATAACCGGGTGCGTATCGAATCCCTGTGCCGTCTGACCGGGAAAACCGGCGTTGAGATGGAAGCCCTGACCGCCGCTTCCGTCGCCGCGCTGACGATTTACGATATGTGCAAAGCGGTGCAGAAAGATATGGTGATAGGTCCGGTGCGCCTGCTGGCGAAAAGCGGCGGCAAGTCCGGCGATTTCAGAGTGGAAGATAGCCATGATTAAGGTTCTTTTTTTTGCCCAGGTGCGCGAACTGCTCGGCACCGACTCCCTGACGCTCGATCCGCAAGGCCTGACCACGGTTGAAGCCGTTCGCCAGCAGCTGATCGCCCGCGGCGACCGCTGGGCGCTGGCGCTGGAGGAGGGCAAGCTGCTGGCGGCGGTAAACCAGACGCTGACGACGTTTGATCACCCGCTGGCGGCCGGTGATGAAGTGGCGTTTTTCCCGCCGGTTACCGGGGGATAACATGACGCAGACGCGTATTATCGTCAGCCATGACCGCTTTAAGGTCGGCGACGAATACCCCTGGCTGGCCGAGCGCGATGAAGACGGCGCGGTAGTGACGTTTACCGGCAAGGTCCGCAACCACAACCTTGGCGACAGCGTCAAAGCGCTGACCCTCGAACACTATCCGGGGATGACGGAAAAGTCGCTGGCGGAGATTGTGGAACAGGCGCGCGAGCGCTGGCCGCTGGGCCGGGTGACGGTGATTCACCGTATCGGCGAGATGTGGCCCGGGGAGGAGATTGTCTTTGTCGGCGTCACCAGCGCCCACCGCGGTAGCGCGTTTGCGGCGGGGGAGTTTATTATGGATTACCTGAAGACCCGCGCGCCGTTCTGGAAGCGGGAGGCGACGCCGGAAGGCGAGCGCTGGGTCGATGCGCGAGATAGCGACCGTGAAGCGGCAGAACGCTGGTAGTGTGGTACGCTTAGAAGATAAATTTCGTTAATCAGGAGACAGTCATGGATAGATATCCTCGTTCCGGGTCGATCGTACAGGGTCGCAGCGGACTTCAAACTTATATGGCGCAGGTGTACGGCTGGATGACGGTCGGGCTGCTGCTCACGGCGTTTATCGCGTGGTTTGCGGCCAACACCCCTGCGGTGATGATGTTTGTCTTTTCCAGCAAAATAACCTTTTTCGGCCTGATCATCGCCCAGCTGGGGCTGGTATTTGTGCTCTCCGGCATGGTGCAGCGGCTGAGCGCGGGAATGGCGACCACTCTGTTTATGCTCTATTCGGCGCTAACCGGGCTCACCTTATCCAGTATATTCCTCGTCTATACCTACTCATCGATCGCCAGTACCTTCGTGGTGGCAGGCGGGATGTTTGGCGTGATGAGCCTTTACGGCTATACCACTAAACGCGACCTGAGCGGCTTCGGCAATATGCTGTTTATGGCGCTTATCGGTATCCTGCTGGCGTCGCTGGTTAACTTCTGGCTGAAGAGCGAAGCGCTGATGTGGGCGGTGACCTACATCGGGGTGATCGTCTTCGTCGGCCTGACCGCCTATGACACCCAGAAGCTGAAAAACATCGGCGAGCAGATTGACGTTCGCGATGCGTCAACGCTGCGCAAATACTCGATTCTTGGGGCGCTGACGCTGTATCTGGACTTTATCAACCTGTTCCTGATGCTGCTGCGCATTTTCGGCAACCGTCGTTAACTCGTTCCCGGATGGCGGCGCGATGCGCCTTATCCGGGCTACCAGACCGCAGAAAACGATGAACCTGTAGCCCCGGTCAGCATCCGCGACCGGGGCTTTTTTGACTACTCGCCCGCCAGCTTGCGCTGGTTTTTCTCCCGCAGATGCTTCGCCCGGCTCTCCAGAATCAGGTAGCCGATGGTCGCCAGCAGCAGCGGCAGGAAGTAGTACAGGGCGCGATAGGCAAGCAGGGCGGCAATAATCGCGCCGCGCGAAATCTCTTCCCCGGAAAGCATGGCGATAAATACCGCCTCAAGCACGCCAATGCCTGCCGGAATATGCACGATAACCCCCGCAATGCTGCTGACCAGCAGCACGCCGAGCACGAGAAAATAGTCCACCTGCGGGCCCAGCAGCAGCCAGATAATCGCCCCCATCGCCATCCAGTTCAGGCTGGAAACCGCCATCTGCAATAACGCGAAGCGCCAGGACGGCAGAACCAGCCGCTGGCCTTTTATCGTCAGATGGCGCTTTTTAGCAAAGGCGCAGGCCCACAGGTAAAACGCGGAAATCAGCAGTAAAACGACGCCCAGAATTTGCAGCGACGACTGGCTGATATACCAGCGCTCGGGCACCTTCACCATGCCGGAGCTAAAAATAATGCCGCCGAGCAGAATATAGCCCAGCCAGTTGGTGGTAATGCTCAGGGAGAAGATACGGGTAATGGTTGCGCCGCTCAGGCCGAGGCGCGAGTAGAGCCGATAGCGCATACCAATCCCACCCACCCAGGTGCTGAGCGTCAGGTTAAAGGCGTAGCAGATAAACGACACCAGCATCACCTGGCGTTTAGCCAGCTTGTGGCCGCAGTAAGCGCGCCCCAGCAGGTCGTAGCAGCCATAGATCAGGTAGCTGGCGATAACCAACCCGATGGCGCTGAGCAGCGCCGTACGGTTGTAATCGCGAATGACCTTCCACACGTCCTGCCAGTCGATTTTTTGCGCGTAGACCACCAGCAGAACGACGACGGCGATAAAAAAGAGCACCGTCAGGATTTTTTTCGCCATCCGCCAGCGAGGGTGAGATTTCGCCATCAGGATTTCACCTCCTGGTTTTCCGGGTCCACGCGGTCCTGGGTTTCTATTTCTGGCTGTACCGGGGGCTGAACCCGCGACAGCAGCGGCGTATGGGCCGGTAGCCATCCGACCCAGGCAGGGAAGTGGCGCAGGAAGTGGAACGCCAGCACGCTAATGCCGAGCCGCCACCAGGTTCGTTTCGACAAAATGCGCTTATCGACCTCGCGGCAGTCGTTAAGGATTAAGCCATTGAGATTATCGCGCAGCGTCTGGTTAAACTCGCGGTCGTGAATCACCAGGTTGGCTTCCAGATTCAGCGACAGGCTCAGGGGGTCGAGGTTGCTGGAGCCCACAGTGGCCCAGTGATCGTCCGCCAGCGCCACTTTGCCGTGTAGCGGACGGCGGCGATATTCGAAAATCTGCACGCCGCCTTTTACCAGATAGTGGTAGAGCAGGCGCGCGCCGAATTTGACAATCGGAATATCCGGCTCACCCTGAACGATGAGCTTAACGCGCACGCCGCGGCGGGCAGCGTTGCGCATAGCGTGCAGCAGCCGATAGCCGGGGAAAAAGTAGGCGTTAGCGATAATCACTTCCCGGCGGGCGCTGGTCAGCATCTTCAGATAGTGACGCTCAATATCATCGCGATGATCCTGATTATCCCGCCAGATAAACAGCGCCTGCGCTTCGCCGGGGTTGCGGTTGATTTCAGGCTTATGCCGACGCCGCTGCCACCAGCGTCGGGTCGCTTCGCTGGTGGGGAGGTTTTCGAGTTCAAATTGCAGAATATCGAGCACTACCGGCCCTTCGACCTGTACGGCGTAATCCTGTTTGGCCTCCGGACCGTAATCGGTCATGTGCTCGGCGGAGTAGTTAATGCCGCCGACAAAGGCGGTAACGTCGTCAATCACCACGATTTTGCGATGCATACGGCGAAATAAATTGGTGCGCATGCCGAGCAGGCGCGGGCGCGGATCGTAATAGCGAAAAATCACGCCAGCCGACGTCAGCTCGCCCACAAAGCTTTCGCTTAAATCCGGCGAGCCGTAGCCGTCCAGTAAGACCTCGACGCGCACGCCGCGCTGGGCCGCTTTTAACAGAACGGCATGGAGCTGTTTGCCGACGTCATCTTCAAACCAGATAAAAGACTCAAGGATCACCCGCTGCTGCGCGCGGCCGATGGCGGCAAACAGGGCCGGATAATAGTTATCGCCATTTTCTAATAGCCGAATGCGGTTTCCTTCCTGCCAGCTGCATTTCACAGATGTATCTCCACGCTAAGCGGTGCATGATCGGACAGATGACGCCACTGTTTTAACGCCAGCGCTCTGGGCTGGCTGGCGTGGGCGTTTTTTACGTAGATGCGGTCAAGTCGCAGCAGCGGAAAGCTGACCGGGAAAGTGCGCGCCGGGCGCCCTCTGGCGTGGGTAAAAATCTCCTCCAGCCCGGCCTGGGCTTTAAGCTGGCGGTTCGCCTGCTGCCGCCAGTCGTTAAAATCACCGGCTACCACCACCGGTTCGCCCGCGGGTAAACCGTTCACCCAGTCTGCCAGCATTGTCAGCTGGGCCTGACGTTGATGAGCGCGCAGTCCCAGGTGCACGCAGAATAAATGGATAGCGATGCCGCTTTCCGGCGGGACGATGCGGCAGTAGAGCAGGCCGCGCTTTTCGCTGTTGCCGACCGAAACATCGAGATTTTGATAATGTTCGATGGGGAAGCGGGAGAGGACCGCGTTGCCGTGATGCCCTTCCGGGTAAACGGCGTTACGACCGTAGGCATAATCGCTCCACATGGTATCGGCCAGAAACTCATAGTGGGTGGTATCCGGCCAGTTTTCGATATGCAGCGGATGAATTTCGTGCGCCCCCATCACCTCCTGCAGGCAAACAATGTCGGCGCTGACGCTGCGCACCGCTTCGCGTAATTCGGGCAAAATAAAGCGGCGATTGAACGCAGTAAACCCTTTATGAGTGTTAATTGTCAGCACGTTTAACGAAAATCGCGGCATTTGTTTGTCCTTATTTCTCTGGGCAATGTCACTTTCCTGTAGGAAATAGTGTAGTAGAGGTCACAAAAAGATGCGGTGATACGGAATTTTCCGTAAAGTGCGGTACTCTGAGTAGCAGAGAAAAATCCTTCAGGAGAGAAGCCATGAAGTGGCAACAACGTGTACGCGTCGCAACGGGTCTTAGTTGCTGGCAGATTATGTTGCATCTACTGGTCGTGGCAGTACTGGTGATGGGTTGGATGAGCGGCGCGCTGGTGCGCGTCGGATTAGGTTTGTGCGTGCTGTACGGCGTCACGTTAGTGTCGATGCTGTTTTTGCAGCGCCATCACGATGAGCGCTGGCGCGACGTCGGTGATTTCCTTGAGGAACTCACCACCACCTGGTACTTCGGTACCGCGGTGATCGTGCTGTGGCTGCTGTCGCGCGTGCTGCACAATAACCTGCTGCTGGCCCTCGCCGGGCTGGCAATACTGGCCGGTCCGGCGGTGGTTTCACTGCTGGCAAAAGATAAAAACAGATACGCTAAATCGTTCGGGCTACAACAAGGCGGCAACGCAGCGAATCCCCAGAAGCATAGATAACTATGTGACTGGGGGGAGCAAGGCGAGCCAGCACAGTTGTGGCTTGAACGATGACGAGTATTACGCGATCTTTCTTCGGAACATCGCATACGCCGCCGAGCCGGTGGTGGCCGCTATGACCAGTAGCGGCCACAAACTTCCCCACACGATTTCCAGACTCGCATCCTTCAAATAGATCTGCTTGGTGATATCGGTGAAATGACGAATCGGGTTCACCCACGTCAGGTTTTGTAGCCATACCGGCATATTTTCCACCGGCGAAACGTAGCCGGAGAGTAAAATCGCCGGCATCATAAAGACGAATACGCCGATAAACGCCTGCTGCTGCGTGGAGCACAGCGACGAAATCAGCAGTCCGAATCCTACCAGCGACAGACCGTAAACGATCATCGTGAAGTAAAACAGCAGCAGTGAGCCAGCGAAGGGAATCTGATAGGCCCAGATACCGATCCCCAGCACGATGGTCGCCTGCAGGGTGGCGACAATCAGCGCCGGGACCGCTTTACCGATAAAGATCTGCCAGGTTGCCAGCGGCGAGACCAGCAGCTGGTCGAGCGTCCCCTGTTCGCGCTCGCGGGCAACGGAGAGCGAGGTGACGATCATTACGCCGATGGTGGTGATCATGGCGATCAGCGACGGCACCACGAACCATTTGTAATCGAGATTCGGGTTATACCAGTTGCGTACCACCAGCTCGCTATTGTTCGGTTTGGCTTTGCCTTCCAGCAGGTCCTGCTGATAGCTTTTGACGATCTGCTGGAGGTAGTTGGCGGCAATTTGCGCGCTGTTGGAGTTGCGCCCGTCCAGCAGCAGCTGGAGCGGGGCGGTCTGGTTGGTGTCGAGGTTGCGCGAAAAATCCGCCGGGAAACGCACGACCAATAGCGCTTTTTGTTCATCGATGGTCGGTCTTATTTCCTGAGGGCTTTTCAGTAACAGCACGTGGGTGAAGGCTTTGGCGCGGGCAAAGCGCTGGGTCAGCTCCACGGCGTGCTTGCCGTTGTCTTCGTTATAGATGGCGATGGTGGCGTTCGTTACCTCCAGCGTGGCGGCAAAGGGGAACAGCAGCACCTGAATGAGCACCGGCATAATCAAAATCGCCCGCGTCTGCGGTTCACGCAACAGCGACTGTAGCTCTTTGCGGATTAACGTCCATAAGCGATGAAACATCTTATATTCTCTCTTTGTAATCCCGGACTGCGCTGCGCTTATCCGGGCTACCCGTTTGCCAGCCCTTGTAACCCGGGGAGCACGCAGGCAAATTAATCCAGACGCCGTTTGGTTTTCAGCCACGTCAGGCCGATAAACATCACCGCCGAGGCGATTAAAAACATCACGTTCACCAGCAGCACCACCGGGATGTTGCCCGCCAGAAACAGGCTTTGCAGGGTGCTGACAAAATAGCGCGCCGGGATCACGTAGGTCACCGCGCGGATTATCGCCGGCATGCTGTCTATCTGAAAAATAAACCCGGACAGCATAATTGAAGGCAGGAATGCGGCATTCAGCGCCACCTGCGCGGCGTTAAACTGGTTGCGGGTAATGGTGGAAATCAGCAGCCCCATTCCCAAGGTGCTCAGCAAAAACAGGCTGGTGATAAAAAACAGAATCACCAGCGAACCGCGAAAGGGCACGCCGAGAATAAACACCGCCACCAGCATACACAGCAGCATCGCCAGCATGCCGAGGAAATAGTAGGGGATCAGCTTGCACAGCAGCAGCTCGGCGCGCGTAATCTCGGTCGACAGCAACGCCTCCATGGTGCCGCGCTCCCACTCGCGGGCCACCACCAGCGAGGTCAGGATCGCGCCGACTACCGTCATAATGATGGTAATCGCGCCGGGGATAATAAAATGCTGGCTGATCGCGGCCGGGTTAAACCAGTAGCGCGTCTGCACGTCGATTAGCGGCTCGAAGGTTTCGCCGCGATCTTCCGCCCGCTGCTGCTGCCAGATTTGCCAGATGCCTTCGACGTAGCCCTGAGCGAAGTTAGCGGTATTCGGTTCGCTGCCGTCGGTGATGAGCTGGATCGGCGCATCGTCGCCGGGGCGGGCCATCTTCTGGTCGAAGTCCACCGGCAGGGTTACCAGGGCGCGAATGCGTCCCGCCTGCATCATCTGCACCAGTTCCTGGCGGTTATCGCTGATGGTGGCGTCGATATAAGGGGAGCCGGTCATGGTATGGACAAAATCTAGCGCCTCTTCGCTCTGCTGCTCCAGCAGCACGCCCACCCGCAGCTTGCTGGAGTCGAGGTTAATCCCGTAGCCAAAGATAAACAGCAGCAGCAGGGGGATGACCACCGCAATCAGCCAGCTGCTGGGGTCGCGGACAATCTGCCGCGTCTCTTTCACGCACAGGGCGCGTACGCGCCGCCACGATAGCAGTTTACCGCTCACCGGCGTTCTCCTTATCCCAGTCGTGAATGAGGGTGATAAACGCCTGCTCCATCGTCGGGTCAGGCTGTTCATCATCCGCCGCCAGCGCCTTCAGATCGTCCGGCGTGCCGCTGGCGATCAGTTTGCCGCGATAGACCAGGCCGATACGATCGCAATACTCCGCTTCATCCATAAAGTGGGTGGTGACCATCACCGTCACGCCTTTATCCACCATACTGTTGATATGCAGCCAGAATTCGCGGCGGGTGAGGGGATCGACCCCGGAAGTGGGTTCATCAAGAAACAGGATATCCGGTTCGTGCATCAGCGAGCAGGCCAGCGCCAGGCGCTGTTTATAGCCGAGCGGCAGATCGTCGGCGGCCTGCCGGGCGATGCTTTTCAGGCCAAACGCCTCGCTCATGCTGGCGATTTTGTCGTTCTGCGCCCGTCCGCGCAGGCCGTAGACGCCGGAGAAGAAGCGCAGGTTCTGCTCAACGGAAAGGTTGCCGTAGAGCGAGAACTTCTGCGCCATATAGCCCAGATGCTGACGCGCCTTGCCGGAGCTGACTTTCAGGTCCATGCCCAGCACCAGCGCTTTCCCGGAGGTGGGGACCAGCAGGCCGCACATCATCTTAAACGTCGTGGACTTTCCCGCGCCGTTAGGCCCGAGGAGGCCGAAAATCTCCCCGCGTTTGACCTGAAAATCAACGTGGTCGGTGGCGGCAAAATCGCCGAATTTCTTGGTCAGGGTCTGCGCCTCAATCACCGTGTCCTCATGGGAGCCTTCCACGGTGTGGATAATGTTGCCCAGCGGCGATTCGGCAGTACCGGCGCCGCCCAGCAGGTCGATAAAGGCATCCTCGAAGCGCGGCGCGGTTTCGGCGACCTCCAGCGGCGGCATATCGCCAGCCTTCTGTACATCGCTGATGCTGGCCTCTTTTTTAAGGATCAGGCGTACCGATTTACCCTGAATCACGCCATCGCTGACCTGCGGTAGCTTCAGCGTACGCTGGAGGAGGCGGCGGTTATTCTCCCGGGCGCTGGAAACCAAAAAGCTGCGTCCGGCCATGGTCTGCGTCAGCTCTTTTGGCGCCCCCTGGTAGAGCAGCTGGCCCTCGTTCATCAACAGAACGTCCCGGCACTGCTCGGCCTCATCAAGATAAGAGGTGCTCCAGAGGATCAGCATTCCGTCGCCCGCCAGTTCGTGCACCATCTGCCACAGTTCGCGGCGGGAGATAGGGTCGACGCCGACGCCGGGTTCGTCCAGTAGCAGGACTTTCGGTTCGCCGACGAGGGTGCAGGCCAGGCCAAGTTTCTGCTTCATGCCGCCGGAAAGCTTGCCCGCCAGCCGGCCGGTAAAGGGGCCGAGGGAGGTAAACTCCAGCAGCCTGGCGAAGGTTTTTTCCCGCGCCTCGCCGGTCACGCTGCGCAGATCGGCGTAGAGCGTCAGGTTTTCCATCACCGTCAGATCTTCATACAGGCCGAATTTCTGCGGCATATAGCCGAGCACCGCATGCAGGGCGCTATCGTCGGCAATCGGGTCGAAGCCGATCACTTTTGCGCTGCCTGCGTCGGGCTTCAGCAGCCCAGCGAGCATGCGCATCAGGGTGGTTTTTCCGGCGCCATCCGGGCCCACCAGACCGGTCACATAGCCGGAGTGAATGGTGCAGTCCAGCGGCGCGACGGCCGGGCGATCCATGCCGGCAAAGCGCCGGGTCAGGCCGCTCAGCGTAATCACGTCCTCGCTCATTGGCCGTTTCCGTGACTGAAGGTGACGGTGACCGGCATCCCCTGGCGCAGCGCGTCGTCGGCATCAGTGACCACAATACGCAGGCGATAAACCAGATCGGTGCGCAGGTCCGGCGTTTCCACGGTTTTCGGCGTGAATTCAGCGGTAGGGGAGACGAAGCCAATTTTGCCGCGGTAGGGTTTATCCGGGCGACTATCGGTGTAAAGCAGCACTTCGCGACCCGGCTGGGCCTGACCGAGGTTTTTTTCATCGATATAGGCGCGTACCCACACCGGATGGGTTAACGATAACGTCATCACCGTGCCGCCAGCGCTGAGCATGCTGCCCGGCTCGACGGCGCGGGTCATCAGCGTCCCGTCGGACGGCGAGGTCAGCGTGGTATCGTGCAGATCCAGCTTCGCCTGCGCCAGCGCGGCCTGCGCCTGTTCAAGGCTGGCTTTGGCCTGGGCGATTTCCTGCGGACGATTACCGGCGCGGTACTGGCGCAGCTTATCCTGCGCGGACTTCAGCGTCGCCTGGGCCTGATCGCGCGATGAGCGGGCGTTTTCCAGGTCGTTAGCGGAGATGGCGCTGCTTTTGCGCAGCCCCAGCTGGCGCTGGTAAAAATTCTGCGCATAGTCGTAAGCGGCCTGCGCCTGGTTGACCGCGGCGGCGGCCTGAGCGATCTCTTCCGAGCGATACCCCGCCATCATCAGATCGTACTGCGCCTGGGCGGTGGAAACGTTGGCCTGAGCCTGCTGCAGGGCATTCTCGTAGGGCGCTCGGTCCAGCTCGCCCAGGGTCTGCCCGGCTTTAATCGCATCGCCCTCGTCGACGCTGAGCGACGCCAGCCGCCCGCCCACGCGGAAGCTGAGGTTGACGGTACGAATATCCACGTTGCCATACAGCGTGAGCGCTTTCTGCTGGCTGCTCTGGTACCACCACCAGCCTCCGCCAATGACAGCGGCCAGCAGGAGAAGCAGCACAACGACGATGAGCGGTTTTTTCATGACTCCAGACTCCTTTGCGATAATCCTTCCAGAACGAAATCAATATGGCAGGTGATAACCTCAATAATTTGCGCGGTTTTGTCCCGATCGAACTCAGCCCAGCCCGCGCGGCGCAGCACCGTTTCCCTACCAAGGCGAAAAGCGAGAACTTCGCCCAGCAGCGCGTGGGTGTGGAGGACCATTTCCGTGCTGTCAGGATTAAGGCCGGTATAGGCGGCGATTAAGCGGGTCAGGTAGCAGTGTAGCGGAGCAATCACCTGATCGTGGATGAGCCGGTAGGCCGGCGTTGGCGACAGCTGCTCGCGGGAGATAAATTTGCTCAAATTGACGGTGTCGTCCTGGGTCAGCAGCAAAATCATATTCTGGCAGGCGCCCAGTATCAGGGTGCGCATGGCGGCTTTATCCGGAACAGGCTCAGCGAACAGCGCTTCCGCCGCCTGCGCGTGGGGGCGGAAATTGTGCTCGATAAAATCGGCAATCCACTGGGCGCAGGCGAGATAGAGATCGTCCTTGGAACCAAAATAGTAGGTAATGGCGGCGATATTCTGCCCGGCCTGGGCGGCAATATCGCGGGTTGTGGCGTGCAGGCCGTATTCGCCAAACTGGGCGATTGCGGCGGCGATAAGCTGGCTTTTCGCCTGCTCGCCCTTACTGGTCGTGGGAGTGGTTGTCATCGCGCGAGAAAAGTTAATCAATCGATTGATTAACTCTAGGCGCAGGTTGGCGGTTTGTCCACCGTTTGCTGCTAGATATGAAATCCTTCGCGACTCAGCTCTTCGGCAACCCAGGCAAAGAAGATCTTCACTTTCTCTTTTTGTTCATTCGGGTGCGGTAGAACGAAGTGATGCGCGTTAACCGGCATGCTGACGTCGCGGGTAAAGACGGGTTCCAGGTGGCGTTGGCTCACGCTCTGCCCGGCCAGCAAATTACTCTCAAGAATAATCCCCATTCCCATCCGGGCAGCCTCAATACTCATATAGGAGCGGTCAAAATTAAAAATAAAGTTTTTATTCCAGCCGCGAACCTTATGCCACGACAGCCAGTTGCTCCAGCCGATCAGCGTGCTATCGGAATGAATAAGGTCGCAGGCCAGCAGGTCTTCAATGGACTGAACGTCGCGGCCGGCTAAATAAGTCGATGAGCTAAAGGGGAGCACGCGTTCATTTTTTATGGTCTTGACCACCAGGGTTGGCCACTGTGAGAGCCCGTGGCGAATATCGATATCAATATTATCGCGGGAGAACTGGATGCTTTCATAAGAGCAGGTCAGGCTAATTTTAAGCTCCGGCCAGGCCTGGCGAAATTTATTCAGACGGGGCATCAGCCACAATAATCCAAAGCTCGGTGCGGAATGAATCCGTAAATAATCCTGGTGGATATCATTAATCACCTGGTTAGTGGCCTGACCAATAATATTTAACGCCCCGGAAACCTCTTTAAGGTATTTTTCGCCAATTGTGGTTAATACCATCCCTTTACTGCTACGGGAAAATATCTTTTTCCCCAGATACTGTTCCAGGCTGGCTATCTGATGACTTACCGCGGAGGCCGTAATATTAAGATTCTCTGCCGCCAGGTTCAGGCTGCCGGTATCAGCCACTTCAATAAAGGCCTGAATATTACGTAAGGATGGCATCGGCAAGCTTTTATTCTGCAGCGGCTGGTTCATGATTTCCTCCGGCGGGGGGAATAACGCAAGGCGGTTTTTTTACTCAGAAAGAAGGACGTCCAGCCGTTATCCCAGAAAATGATGGTCAGCATAGCACAGCCGGAAAATAAGTGATGGCGCAATCCGTGATGAAGTTAACAGTTTTTAAATGCACAACTCTCGAAAAAAATAATTGACAGGAATTTGAGTGCAGTCACGAAGCAAATTTTTCTCACGCGCAATTGAGCTTTTTTGAATACCCTTTCTTTTTGGGATTGTTATATTGCAACTACAGGCCTGATAACAGGGCGCGATGCGGTAAGGGTCGCGACAAAAAACATAAAAAAATAAAGAGGATACCCTATGTCACGTATAGATACTGTTGTCTGTACTGACGCCAGAAAAACAAAATATCGTTTCGTGGTTTTGACGATGATTTTCCTGGTGTATGCCATAAATTACGCCGACAGAACGAATATCGGCGCGGTACTGCCGTTCATTATTGACGAGTTTCATATCAACAACTTTGAGGCCGGGGCCATCGCCAGCATGTTTTTCCTCGGCTATGCGGTAAGCCAGATCCCGGCCGGTTTTTTTATTGCCAGACGCGGCACCCGGGGACTGGTCTCGCTGTCTATTTTCGGCTTTTCCGCTTTTACCTGGCTGATGGGCACCGTGAGCTCGGTGTTTGGCCTGAAGATGGTGCGACTGGGGCTGGGGCTTAGCGAAGGGCCGTGCCCGGTGGGGCTGGCTTCAACCATTAATAACTGGTTCCCGCCGAAAGAGAAAGCCACGGCAACGGGCGTCTACATCGCCGCCACCATGTTTGCGCCGATAATCGTACCGCCGTTGGCGGTGTGGATCGCGGTTACCTGGGGCTGGCGGTGGGTCTTTTTCTCCTTTGCGATACCGGGGATTGTGGCGGCGGTCGCGTGGTACCTGTTGGTTAAGTCAACGCCCGCGGAAAGCGGATTTGTTTCGCAACGCGAACTGGAAGAGATTAATGCCGGGCGTGAAACCGATAAAAACGCCGTCCGCGAAAATATATTAATTGCCGATCGCTTCACCTGGCTGGATAAAATTATTCGGGTGAAAAAGATGGCGCCTATCGATACGGCGAAAGGATTATTTACCTCGAAAAATATTCTTGGCGACTGTCTGGCCTATTTTATGATGGTCAGCGTGTTGTACGGGTTATTAACGTGGATCCCGCTGTATTTAGTGAAAGAGCGCGGTTTTGACGTGATGAGTATGGGCTTCGTGGCGAGTATGCCGTGCATCGGCGGCTTTATTGGCGCGATTGGTGGAGGCTGGATCTCGGATAAAGTGTTAGGCCGCCGGCGTAAACCCACCATGATGTTCACCGCGATTTCAACCGTGGTCATGATGCTCATTATGCTGAACATTCCAGCAAGCACCTTGGCGGTATGTATTGGATTATTCTTTGTCGGTTTTTGTTTGAATATTGGCTGGCCGGCTTTTACCGCCTACGGAATGGCCGTTTCGGACAGTAAAACCTATCCGATTGCCTCTTCTATTATTAATAGCGGCGGCAACCTTGGCGGCTTTGTCGCCCCGATGGCCGCCGGTTTTTTACTTGATCAGACCGGCAGCTTTAATTCTGTATTCACCTATTTTGGTATCTGCGCCGCAATAGGTCTGGTGGTGATTCTTTTCCTCGATGAGCCACAATAACGGCAATATTTCTGTTAATTAATATGACGTCATGTCATGGAGTGAAAATATGTTATTAAAAGATAAAGTCGCCATTATTACTGGCGCGGCCTCCGCACGCGGTTTGGGTTTTGCCACCGCCAAATTATTTGCCGAGAACGGCGCCAGCGTGGTCATTATCGACCTCAATGGCGAAGCCAGCAAAGCCGCAGCGGCGGCCCTGGGCGAAGGCCATCTTGGTCTGGCAGCGAACGTCGCCGATGAAGTTCAGGTGCAGGCCGCAATCGAACAGATTCTGGCGAAATATGGCCGGGTCGATGTGCTGGTGAATAACGCCGGCATTACCCAGCCGCTGAAGCTGATGGAAATTAAGCGCGCCAACTATGACGCTGTGCTGGACGTCAGCCTGCGCGGCACGCTGCTGATGTCGCAGGCGGTTATTCCGGCGATGCGGGCGCAAAAATCGGGCAGCATTGTCTGTATCTCATCGGTTTCCGCCCAGCGCGGCGGCGGTATCTTCGGCGGCCCGCACTACAGCGCGGCAAAAGCCGGTGTGCTCGGCCTGGCGCGGGCGATGGCGCGCGAGCTTGGCCCGGATAACGTCCGCGTAAACTGCATCACGCCGGGGCTGATTCAGACCGATATTACCGCCGGCAAGCTGACCGACGACATGACGGCCAATATCCTCGCCGGGATCCCGATGAACCGTCTGGGCGATGCGGTGGATATCGCGCGCGCCGCCCTGTTCCTCGGCAGCGATCTCTCTTCCTACTCGACCGGTATCACCCTGGACGTGAACGGCGGCATGTTAATCCACTAAGCGAGGCAAGCAGATGAAGATGACAGAAACACAACAAGTTGCCGCGGCGGCGTGGCGTATTCGTCGCTATGCCCTGCAAATGGGCGAAGTCCAGGGGCAGGGCTATATCGGCCAGGCATTAGGCTATGCGGATGTGCTGGCCACCGCCTTCAGCCACGCGATGCGCTACCGTCCGGAAGATCCGCAGTGGGAAGGGCGTGACCGTTTTCTGCTCTCTCACGGTCATTACGCCATCGCCTATTATGCGGCGCTGCTGGAAGCGGGAATTATCCCGGAAGAGGAGCTGGAGACCTACGGTTCCGACGACAGCCGCCTGCCGATGTCGGGCATGGCGACCTATACGCCTGGAATGGAGATGTCCGGCGGCTCGCTGGGGCAGGGGCTCTCCATCGCCGTCGGGATGGCGCTCGGTCTGAAGAAGAAGGGCAGCGCATCCTGGGTTTTTAACTCTATGTCGGATGGGGAGCTGGACGAAGGTTCAACCTGGGAAGCGGCGATGTCGGCCGCCCACTACGGCCTGACTAACCTGATTAACCTCGTTGACGTGAACAAACAGCAGGCGGACGGCGATTCGCGCAAAATTCTCGGCTTTGAGCCGCTGCATGAAAAATGGGCCGCCTTCGGCTGGTACGTGCAGCGCGTGGACGGTAACGATCTGGCGGCGGTGGTGGCCGCCTTTGATAACGCGAAAAATCATGCGGGCAACCAGCCGCGGGTCATTTTATGCGACACGCTGATGGGCAAAGGGGTGCCGTTCCTTGAAACCCGCGATAAGAACCATTTTATCCGCGTCGATGCCGACGAATGGCAAAAAGCGATTGCGGTGCTGGACGCCAACAAACCGGAAGGAGTGCTGTAATGAGCCAGAGTAAACCACGCTTAAAAACGTCGGCGATGATCGCCTCCATTGCTGATGAAGGGCAGGCGACCGTTTCCGCGCCGTTTGGCGTCGCGCTCTCGAAGCTGGCGGCCCAGCGTCCGGAAATCGTCGGTATGACCGCGGACCTGTCAAAGTATACCGATCTACATATTTTCGCCCAGGCCTTTCCGGATCGCTTCTTCCAGATGGGAATGGCGGAGCAGCTGCTGATGGGGGCCGCCGGGGGAATGGCGAAGGAGGGATTTATTCCCTTCGCCACCACCTATGCCGCTTTTGCCACCCGTCGCGCCTATGATTTTATCCATCAGGTGATTGCCGAAGAGCATCTGAACGTGAAGATCTGCGCGGCGCTGCCGGGCCTGACCACTGGCTACGGGCCGAGCCATCAGGCAACGGAAGATCTGGCGATTATGCGCGGCATTCCCGGCATGGTCATCGTCGATCCCTGCGATGCGCTGGAGATAGAGCAGGCGGTACCGGCGATTGCCGACCACGACGGTCCGGTGTATATGCGTCTATTGCGCGGTAAGGTGCCGCTGGTGCTCGATAAATATGATTATCAGTTTGAGCTGGGCAAGGCGAAGCTGCTGGAGGACGGTAACGATGTACTGATTATCTCTTCCGGGCTGATGACCATGCGCGCCCTCGAGGCGGTTGAAAAACTGCGGGCCGATAATATCAGCGCGGCGGTGCTGCATGTCCCCACCATCAAACCGCTTGATGAAAAAACGATCGTTGCGCAGGCTTCGAAGGCCGGCCGTCTGGTGGTGACCGCGGAAAACCACACGTCGGTCGGCGGGCTGGGGGAGGCGGTTGCCGCGCTGCTGATGCGTAAAGGCGTACGCTGCGAGCTGGATACCGTCGGTTTGCCTGACGAATTCCTGCTGGCCGGCGCGCTTCCTACGCTGCACGACCGCTACGGCATCTCCACCGCGAAGATGGTCGAAAAAATTAAGTATCGCCTGCGTTAATCGCTTTCGCCGCCGCGTTCTGTGGCGGCGTTTCTCTGCTTTTGTTCGCGGTTTCCCCGTCGAGGCATTAAACGGGCTATTTCGGGGACGCCTGGCGCGAAGCGCCATCGCCGCTTCTCATCGACAGGACGGGGAGCAGTGGTTTGTTAGCCGGAGGATTCTTTTCGGCAGATTTTATGCGGTTCGTCACAAAATCTGCTAGACTGCGCAGCTTCATGGCATTGTGGTTTTTGCCATCTCTTTCGCAATAATCTCCCTGAAAACTACGCCTGTGACGGGCCGGGGCGGTTCGGAGTTGTTATGTCTTTTGATTCCCTTGGCCTGAATCCTGAAATCCTGCGCGCCGTCGCTGAGCAGGGCTACGTTGAGCCAACCCCAATTCAGCAGCAGGCTATCCCGGCAGTATTACAGGGGCGCGATCTGATGGCCAGCGCTCAGACCGGTACCGGCAAAACGGCGGGATTTACGCTGCCGCTGCTTCAGCATCTGATCCAACAGGAGCCGCATGCTAAAGGGCGTCGCCCGGTGCGTGCGCTGATCCTGACCCCAACGCGCGAGCTGGCGGCGCAAATTGGCGAGAACGTCCGGGATTACAGCAAATACCTCAACGTTCGCTCGCTGGTGGTGTTCGGCGGCGTGAGCATTAATCCGCAGATGATGAAGCTGCGCAGCGGCGTCGATATCCTGGTGGCAACGCCGGGTCGTCTGCTGGATCTTGAACATCAGAACGCCGTGAGCCTCGACAAAGTCGAAGTGCTGGTGCTGGACGAAGCCGATCGTATGCTGGATATGGGCTTTATTCACGATATTCGCCGGGTGCTGGCGAAGCTGCCGGCCAGACGTCAGAACCTGCTGTTCTCCGCAACCTTCTCCGATGACATTAAATCGCTGGCGGAAAAGCTGCTGCATAACCCGCTGGAGATCGAAGTCGCCCGCCGCAACACCGCCTCTGAGCAGGTGAGCCAACTGGTGCATTTTGTCGATAAAAAGCGCAAACGCGAGCTGCTGTCGCAGATGATCGGTGAAGGTAACTGGCAGCAGGTGCTGGTCTTTACCCGCACCAAGCACGGCGCAAACCATCTGGCGGAACAGCTCAATAAAGACGGCATCCGCAGCGCCGCTATTCACGGCAACAAGAGCCAGGGCGCGCGTACCCGCGCATTGGCTGACTTTAAATCCGGCGGCATTCGCGTACTGGTGGCCACCGATATCGCCGCGCGCGGTCTGGATATTGAAGAGCTGCCGCACGTGGTGAACTACGAGCTGCCAAACGTACCGGAAGACTATGTGCACCGTATCGGTCGTACCGGGCGCGCCGCGGCAACGGGTGAAGCGCTGTCGCTGGTTTGCGTTGATGAACATAAACTGCTGCATGATATCGAACGCTTGCTGAAAAAAGAGATCCCGCGTATTGCCCTGGCGGGCTACGAGCCGGATCCATCGATTAAAGCCGAGCCGATTCAGAACGGTCGTCAGCAGCAGCGCGGCGGCGGTCGCGGTGGCCAGAGTCAGGGCCGCGGTGGCCAGGGGCAAGGTCGCGGTCAGCAGTCCGCTCCGCGTCGTACCGATGGCGAAGCGCCGAAAGCGCGAACTCAAGACGGTAAGCCTCCTCGCCGTCGTCGCCCGCGCAAACCCGCCGCGGCGGAGTAACGCTATCCCGTCACTCCTGTGGCGAGTGTCGCAATCGCGCGGCTAAGCCACTGATGGGTTGTCCGGGTAAGACTCCTTACCCGGACGCGCTTCGCTCAGCATAACCTCGAGCGTGATTCCAGTTTGCTCAGAAAGACGTTCCTTCCGACGGCTAAAAAATGGCACAATAGTGGCTGTTTATACAGTATTCAGGTTTTCTCATGGCTTTGACCGCAGCGCTGAAAGCGCAAATCGCCGCCTGGTATAAGGCGCTTCAGGAACAAATCCCTGACTTTATTCCCCGTCCTCCGCAGCGGCAGATGATTGCCGATGTGGCGAAGACGCTCGCCGGGGAAGAGGGGCGACATCTGGCGATAGAAGCCCCGACCGGCGTCGGCAAAACCTTGTCATACCTGATTCCCGGCATCGCCATTGCCCGTGAAGAACAAAAAACGCTGGTGGTCAGTACCGCCAACGTTGCTCTGCAGGACCAAATCTACAGTAAAGACCTGCCGCTGCTGCGCAAAATCATTCCCGACCTGCGATTTACCGCCGCCTTTGGCCGCGGGCGCTACGTCTGCCCGCGTAACCTGGCCGCGCTTGCCAGCACCGAGCCAACGCAGCAGGATTTACTGGCCTTTCTTGATGACGAACTCACGCCTAACAACCAGGCGGAACAGAAGCTGTGCGCGACGCTGAAAGCGGACCTTGATAGCTACAAATGGGACGGCCTGCGCGATCATACCGATAAAAATGTGGATGATTCATTATGGAGCCGCCTGAGCACTGATAAAGCCAGCTGCCTGAACCGCAACTGCCACTATTATCGCGAATGTCCGTTTTTTGTCGCCCGCCGGGAAATCCAGGAAGCGGAAGTGGTGGTGGCGAACCATGCGCTGGTGATGGCGGCGATGGAAAGCGAAGCGGTGCTGCCGGAACCGAAGCATCTGCTGCTGGTGCTGGATGAAGGCCACCATCTTCCGGAGGTGGCCCGCGATGCGCTGGAAATGAGCGCGGAAATCACCGCCCCCTGGTACCGCCTGCAGCTGGATCTTTTTACGAAGCTGGTCGCGACCTGCATGGAGCAGTTTCGCCCTAAAACCACGCCGCCGCTGGCGAATCCCGAGCGTCTGAATGGGCATTGCGAGGAGCTCTACGAGCTCATCTCCTCCCTGAATAATATCCTCAATCTGTACATGCCGGCCGGGCAGGAGGCGGAGCACCGCTTCCCGATGGGGGAGCTGCCGCAGGAAGTGATGGAGATTTGCCAGCGGCTGGCGAAGCTCACCGAAACGCTGCGCGGTCTGGCGGAGCTGTTCCTTAACGATCTGGGCGAAAAAACCGGCAGTCACGACGTGGTGCGTTTGCACCGGGTTCTGCTGCAGATGAACCGCGCGCTGGGGATGTTTGAAAGCCAAAGTAAACTGTGGCGGCTGGCATCGCTGGCGCAGTCCTCCGGCGCGCCGGTGACCAAATGGGTCACCCGCGACCTGCGGGATGGCCAGATGCATATCTGGTTCCACTGCGTGGGGATCCGCGTCAGCGATCAGCTGGAGAGGCTGCTGTGGCGCAGCGTCCCGCATATCGTCGTTACCTCTGCGACGCTACGCTCGCTTAATAGCTTTTCGCGTCTGCAGGAGATGAGCGGGCTGAAAGAGAAAGCGGGAGACCGCTTTGTGGCGCTGGATTCGCCCTTTAATCACGTCGAACAGGGTAAAATCGTCATTCCGCAGATGCATTACGAACCGCTTATCGATAACGAAGAGCAGCATATTGCCGAGATGGCCGCCTATTTCCGGGAACAGGTTGAGAGCAAAAAGCATCTCGGCATGCTGGTACTCTTCGCCAGCGGAAGAGCGATGCAGCGGTTTCTCGAACACGTTACCGATCTGCGCCTGCTGCTACTGGTTCAGGGGGATAAGCCTCGCTACCGGCTGGTCGAGCTGCATCGTAAACGCGTTGAAGGCGGCGAGCGCAGCGTACTGGTTGGGCTGCAATCCTTCGCGGAAGGCCTGGATTTAAAAGGCGAACTGTTAAGCCAGGTGCATATCCACAAGATCGCTTTCCCGCCGATTGACAGCCCGGTGGTGATCACCGAAGGCGAATGGCTCAAAAGCCTCAACCGCTATCCGTTCGAAGTTCAGAGCCTGCCCAGCGCGTCATTCAACCTGATTCAACAGGTTGGCCGCCTGATCCGTAGCCATAGCTGCTGGGGAGAGGTGGTAATTTATGATAAACGCCTGTTGACCAAAAACTACGGTAAGCGTTTATTGAATGCATTACCCATATTTCCGATAGAGCAGCCAGCCGTCCCTGAGGTTATAGTAAAAACTAAAACAAAACAGACGCGTCGCAAACGGCGTTAGCGGTGCAATGTCGACGCGGTGAGAAGCTCAGAGGAGCCTGCAATGGACTACAGCAAAATCATTAAAGAAGTCGGGCGCGGAAAAAACCACGCTCGCGACCTGGACGTGGAAACGGCCCGCGCGCTCTACTCGCGGATGCTTAACGGCGAGGTGCCTGACCTTGAGCTCGGCGGCATTCTTATTGCCCTGCGCATCAAGGGCGAAGGTGAAGCGGAGATGAAGGGCTTCTATGAAGCGATGCAGGAGCACACCATTAAGCTGACGCCGCCGGTCGGCAAACCGATGCCGATTGTGATCCCCAGCTATAACGGCGCGCGTAAACAGGCCAACCTGACGCCGCTGCTGGCCGTCCTGCTGCATAAGCTCGGCTTTCCGGTTATCGTTCACGGCGTTAGCCACGATCCCACCCGCGTGCTGACGGAAACCATTTTTGACCTGATGGGGATCCCGGCGACGCTTCACGCGGGCCAGGCACAGGCGCGGCTAGACAGTCACCAGCCGGTTTACGTTCCGGTCGGCGTATTTTGTCCGCCGCTGGAAAAACAGCTGGCGATGCGCTGGCGCATGGGCGTGCGTAACAGCGCCCACACCCTGGCCAAGCTGGCGACGCCGTTTGCCGAAGATGCGGCGCTGCGCCTGTCGAGCGTTTCGCACCCTGAGTACGTCGGTCGGGTCGCGAAATTTTTTGCCGGGATCGGCGGCCGGGCGCTGCTGATGCACGGTACTGAAGGCGAAGTTTACGCTAACCCGCAGCGCTGCCCGCAGATTAGCCTGATTGATGAGACCGGTACGCGGGTGGTTAACGAGCGTCAGGATGGCGCCGCTGCGCAGGCAGTCGCTCTGCCGGAGTCAAAAGATCCCGAAGTGACCGCGCGCTGGATCGAGCGCTGTATGGTCGGGAGCGAACCGCTGCCGTCATCGTTGAAAATTCAGCTGGCCTGCTGTCTTTTGGCCACCGGCGTGGTCTTGTCTCTGGAGCAGGGGCTGGCGAAGGTGGCTGAGAGCTGGTAACCCTATCGCAGGCAAAAAAAAGCCCGTCCAGTGGCATGGACGGGCAAGGCAAGGGTATTAAAGGATCTTACAGGGTTAAAACAGTGGCATTACAGGGTGTTGCTGTTGCTACAGGGATAACTGACGATTATTTATAGATAACCGCAGTACCGCTCAGTTTGTTGTTGCTGTTAGCGGAGGTAATGCTATAGCCGGTTGCACCAGCGGCCTCGGCTTTTTCAGCCAGTTTAGCTTCCAGTCCATCCAGCGTCGTCGCGCCTTCAGCGGAAACCACACCAATTTTGTTCATGCTCTCTGCCTGAGCCGATGTCACCGGCTGAGCGGCGAACGCGCCGAAAGACAGAGCGGAAAGGGCGATAGCGGCGGCAGCATATTTGATGTTTTTCATAGTTAATCTCTCGCAGGTTGTTCTGTATAGGGGACGATGTTCCGTCGATGTGATAAGTATCACGGTTTTTAGCGGGAGATAAAATCGAAGGAAATTAACAGTCTTCATCTAATTTTTTGAACGACTATTAATTTATTGAATATTAATAAATTATTTTAGCCGGCGGCGGCGAAACAGGTCGGGGCGGCGAACGGGGGGCTGGAAGGGCACATTTTGCCACGCCGTTTGCCAAAAAACGTGCGCGAAAAGATAACGCGATGTGCGTAATGAACGGTAAATATTGGTCAGCGAAGCTGGCTATCCTTGGAGCCTCTGCGATTATATCCTGAAAATGTATTGTTATGTAAATCTTTCTCCTGTTGGCATTTTACGCAGTATTTCACCCCCGCCACCGCCCGTCGACGCGCCTCAGGAATCGGCTCTCCGCATTCTTCACAAAATTTGTTGCTTTCCCCCGATGACAGTTCGTTTCGCGCCCGAGCTATCGCGTCGTTGATGGTGCTGTCGATCTGTTCCTGCACCGCGTCATCATTCGCCCAGCCTGATGCCATAGTTCACCTCGCTATCTCGCCTCTCTTTAGTATAGAGAATATGGGGATAAAAAATGACCAGACAAGGCTCAGATCTCTGACCATTCGCGCAGCAGGTTATGGTACAGATTAAGCAGAGACAGGACTTCGTCACTTTCGCCGTGGCGGCTTTTTAATTTCTGAATATTGCCATCCAGTTCAAACAGCATACTGCGGCGTTTATCGTCGCGGATCATTGACTGAACCCACAAGAACGAGGCGACGCGAACGCCTGAGGTCACCGGGGTGACGCAGTGCAGGCTGCTTGAAGGATAGAGCACCAGGTCCCCGGCAGGGAGCTTAACCGAATGCTGTCCGTAGGTATCGTTCACGACCAGCTCACCGCCTTCGTAGCTCTCCGGGGGGCTTAAAAAGAGCGTGGCGGAAAGATCGGTGCGCATCCAGCCTCCCTGCGCCTGGCTGCGCACCGCGCCGTCGACGTGGAAACCATAAGTTTCGCTCTGCTGATAACGATTAAACAGCGGGCTGGAAATCGCTTTCGGCAGCGCGGCGGCAAAAAACAGCGAGCTGCGATTCAGCGCCGCCAGTACGTTGCCCTGAAGTTCGCCGTAACGATTGCTGTGGGTATCAACCTGCTGGTTATTTTTGACCTGGGCGCCCAGATCGCCGGTCGTCACGCGCCCGTCGACCCATTCCGCCTGCTGCAGCTGAGCGATAAAATCGTCCACTTCCTGAGAGCTGAGAACGGCGGGAATATGATACATCATCGTTTTATCTCCGGAGAAAACGGGGCGCAGCCGCCCCGGGGTGGATCAGAAGTGCATATTGGCGGTGAGCACGAAGGTTCGCGGTTCACCCGGGTGATAACGGTAGCCGCTCTTGTTAATCGAGGCGACATAGTCGGTATCAAACAGGTTGTAGACGTTCAGCTGCAGGTCGAGATTACGGTTAATGCGATAGCCGACTTTGGCATCAGCCACCCAGTAGCCTTCGGTATAGGAAGGCGTGCCGACCGCACCGTCGCTGCCGCGATGCATGCTGCCGACGTATCGCGCGCCGGCGCCGACGGCGATCGCATCGGTGGCCTGATACTGGCTCCAGAGGGTAAACGCGTGCTCTGGCGTATACGGCAGCGCGCTGGTGCCATCCTGGGCGGTATTCGCGCCTTCACGAACGCTGGCGTGCTGTTGGGTATAGCCGCCAATCACCTGCCAGTCGGGCGTGATATTACCGGCCAGAGAGATCTCATAGCCTTCAACGCGCTTCTTACCGTACTGCGAATAGCTGCCGTCGTCGTTCTGCTCGACTTCGTTTTCAATATCGGTGCGGAAGAGGGCGGCGGTCAGCAGCAGGCGCTTATCCATCAGCTCCCACTTGGTGCCGACTTCGCTGGTTTTGGCCTTCTGCGGTTTAAAGTCGGTTCGGTTGGCGCTGCTGCCGGTGCCGCTTTGCGCGAGGGTGAAGTTGCTCCCTCCCGGCGGCTGCTGGGAGACGGCGTAGTTGACGTAGAGGTTGCCGTTATCGGTCAGGTGGTACAGCGCGCCAGCCTTCCAGTTAACCAGGTTACCGCTGGTTGAGGTATCGACGGTGGTGACGGGGGTATTTTTCGCGACTCCGGTCGGGCAGGCGATGGCGCCGCGTCCGGTACCGCCGCACAGGCTGGCGCTATCGTATTTGGTCTGGTAGTTATCCAGACGGATCCCGCCGTTAAGTTCGACGTCCTGGGTTATCTGCAGCGTATCGAAAGCATAGACGCCGAAGGTATCCGTCTGTCCGTTAGCGTTGGCGCCGCTGCGGTTCAGGCCGCCGATGGAGATATCGCTGTTCGGATGATAAATATTCACCGCCGGAGGCGTGAGCGGATATACCCCGTAGTTGGTCTGGGTTTCGCGGGTAAATTCCACACCGGTGCTGACGTCATGACCGATGGCCCCGGTATAGAACGTCGACGTCAGGTTAGTCTGGTTGGTCAGGATCTTGTTGCTGGTATCTTTGGTGTTCGCCAGGCGCGACCAGGTCCAGGTGCCGACATCGTTGGGGTTTGGCTGAGTGATGTTTGACGCGCCGCCCATCACCGCAGTCATCAGGTAATCCTGCTTCACGCGAGACCAGCGGGTGGTGTTGCGAATCGTCGTCGTGTCGCTCAGGTCGTGCTCGAAGCGCATCGTCACGGTATCGGTTGTGGAATCATCGTAGTCGGAGTCGGTGCCGTAGAAGTTGCTGGTGGCGACCTTGCCGGAGTGATTCAGCGCCGAGGTGCCGGCGTTGGGAGAGGAATAGCCCGGCAGACCGATGGTGGGAATGCCGCCGTCGGGCGTGTTGTGCTGGGTTACGTGCAGATAGTTAAGATACAGGCGGTTTTCGGTGCCGAGGCCAAATGCGGCCGATGGCGCGACGCCGTAACGCTCGTTTTTCACCTTGTCCCGGCCCGCATCATGGGTTTTCTCGCCCATCAGATTCAGACGCACCGCGCTGGTTTCGCCAATGGCCTCGTTAATATCCAGGGTGCCGCGTCGGAACCAGGCGCTGCCCGCGCTGGCGGAGGCGTCGATGCCGGAATCGAGGCGCGGCTGTTTGCTGATCATATTGATTGAACCGGTCGGCGCGCTGCGCCCGTAGTCGGAGCCTGAAGGTCCCTTGATGACTTCGATCTGCTCGGTATTAAAAGTATCGCGGCTGACGCTGCCGATATCGCGGATGCCGTCGACGTAAATGCTGTTGGAAGTGTCCGCCCCGCGCATGTAAATCGCGTCGCCGGTCGTCGAGTTGCCGTTTTCGCCGGCAAAGAAAGCGCCGACGCCGGGAACGTTTTTCAGCGCGTCGGTGAGGTTAGTGACGCCCTGGTCCTTCATCACCTGCTCAGAGACCACGCTAACCGTCCGCGTCGTGTCGGCGATCGGGCGTGAAAATTTAGGATCGGCGGAGCGGGTCGGCGCGTACAGCGATGGCGTCTGCGCTTCGACCACCAGCGTTTCGCCGCTATTTTTTTCAGTGCTATCCGCGGCAAGCAGCTGGCCGGTCGGAGAAAGACTCAGGCATAAGCCGGTGAAGAGAGTGAGCGAGTGAAAACTGCTGAACGGCAAATTGTTATTTTTTTCCATATCAATAAGTGACTTATAATTTTAATTAGGCCATAACGACCGCAGACGAAGCGTTGCTTCGCCCCGACCACTGCAGGTGATTTTTTACAAAAGCAATGAGTTTGATAATGATTGTGATAATCATTATCAAACAACAGGCGAATTTCTATCACTCATTTATAAAAAAATAAATACATTTATTTACATTGACTGCATTTTTTCTACATAAAGGCGCGCCGGGCAGGCGAGGTTGTCGCGGGAAATGGCATTCAGCTACCCGGCCAGGAAAACGGCGCTAGTACAGGCCGGGTGGGAGGGTTAGCGGGCGTCCGGACGAACGAGGTCAAAGCGCAGGCTTTCATCAATGCCATAATAGGCGCTGGGGCCTCCGGCGCGCAGAATCGGCTGGGCTTTGGCGGTCTGGTAAATTCCGTCTTCCAGCAGCGATTCATCGATATGCACCGCCACCACTTCGCCCAGCACCAGCCAGGTGTCAACCGCTCGCCCTTCTGCGGTCGTTAACTGGATGCATTGTGAAAGGCGACACTCGAAGTTTACCGGGCTTTCGGCGACCCGCGGCGCGCTGACGATGCGGCTGGGAGCGGCAGTCAGCCCGGCGCGGATGAATTCATCTTCATTATGGGGAAGGGTGGCGGAGGTTTCGTTCATCGCGACCGCCAGAGGCCGGGTGGCCAGATTCCAGACGAACTCTTTAGTCTCGGCGATATTCTGTACGCTATCTTTCCAGCCGCTGCTGGCAAAACCAATAATCGGCGGCCGATAGTTAAAGCAGTTGAAAAAACTGTACGGCGCGAGGTTACGCTGGCCGCTGTTATCAAGGGAGGCTATCCAGCCGATGGGGCGCGGCCCGATAATGGCGTTAAGCGGGTCGTGCGGCAGCCCGTGTCCGTGCGAAGGTTGGTAGAAATACATACGACACCCGTGACAAAAAAAGAGATAACCAGACTCACTTATTTACCGCGCCGCCGTCAACGGGTATCTTACGCGGCTGTTCAAAGGAGATTGCCATGAAAGCCCAGAAACCGGGGTTACACCCGCGTAACCGTCACCAACAACGCTACGACCTGCCCGCGCTGTGCCAGGCCCACCCTGAGCTCCAGGGCTTTATCACCCTTAACCCGGTGGGTGAGCAGACCATCGACTTTGCCAATCCGCTGGCGGTGAAGGCGCTGAATAAAGCGCTGCTGGCGCACTTCTACGCGGTGAAACACTGGGATATTCCCGACGGCTTTCTCTGCCCGCCGGTGCCGGGCAGGGCTGACTACATCCATCATCTCGCCGATCTGCTGGCGCTGGATAGCGGGACGATCCCGGCCACCGCCAGCATTCTCGATATTGGCGTTGGCGCAAACTGCATCTATCCGCTCATTGGCGTGCACGAGTACGGCTGGCGTTTTACCGGCAGCGAAGTGAACGCCGACGCGTTCGCCAGCGCCCAGGCTATCGTCAACGGCAATCCCGGCCTGACTCGCCAGATCCGCCTGCGTCGTCAAAAAGACGCCAAAGCGATTCTGACCGGCATTATTCATAAAAATGAGACCTACGACGCGACCCTGTGCAACCCGCCGTTCCATGATTCCGCCGCCAGCGCGCAGGCGGGCGGTGAGCGTAAACGTCGCAACCTGGGACTGGGCGAGGAGAGCGTGCTGAACTTTGGCGGCCAGCAGCAGGAGCTGTGGTGCGAAGGGGGCGAGGTTGCGTTTATTACGCAGATGATTGCGGAGAGCCAGCAGTTTGGCCGTCAGGTGAAGTGGTTTACCTCGCTGGTTTCTCGCGGCGACAATTTGCCGCCGCTCTACCGTGCGCTGACCGACGTCGGCGCGGTGAAAGTAGTGAAAAAAGAGATGGCCCAGGGAAATAAGCAGAGCCGCTTTATCGCCTGGACCTTTATGGACGAAGCCAAACGTCGCCGCGCTTTATAACGTGGGCTCGGCGGGTGCCGGCGGTCCCGCCGGTGCCGGCATCGGCAGAACCTGGTAAGTTTGTACCGGCGCCCGCACGCCCGCGAGGTCAAAATGCCTTTTCACCTGAGTGTCGAGGGCGAACCTTACCGTCCACTGCTTCAACGGCAGGGTGGTAAAGGTGACGCGCAGGGTGAAGGAGGTATTGCTTAAGCCCACCAATCCAGCGAAAGAGGGCTCGCCAATGATCAGCCCGCGAATCTCTTCCTGCGCCATCACTTCCGCGACCGCGTCTTTCAGCGCCTGGTTGGCCTTATCCAGATCCTCCTGTCGATCAACGTCATAGTTGGCCACCACCGAGCCGATCCCGCGCACGAAGTTGGCGAAGGTGGTTATCGAAGACCACGGAATAATGTGATAAGCGCCAGTATCCTGGCGTACGCCGACGGAGCGAATCGACATGCGTTCTACCGTCCCGGTTAACGGCCCGATGGTCACCAGATCGCCGGTATTCATGCCGTTCTCAAACTGGATGAAAATCCCGGTAATAATATCTTTAACCAGGGTTTGCGCGCCGAACGAAATCGCAAGGCCCAGCGCGCCGGCGCCGGCCAGCAGCGGGGCAATGTTCACGCCCACTTCCGAAAGCAGGATCATGATAGTAATGGTGCTAATGACCACTGCCAGCGCGTTGCGAAACAGCGTCAGCAGCGTTCGGGCGCGGGCGCTGGGCAGCGGGCGGCCGTGAATATCCGATGCCAGCCGGTTCTCAATCAGGCTGGCGAGCAGCGTCCAGCCAATTGCCGAGAAGAAGAGGATCAGCGCGATACGAATCAGCACATCGACCGCTTTTTGCCCGCTGCCGTTATGCATCCACTGCCAAAAATCGAACAGCCCCCACGCGCTGAGCAGCAGCATGATCGCCACGCAGACCGTCAGGATACGCGCGGCTTTCAGCGACGCGGAGATCCAGCCGTTCAGCCGTTTTTGCAGTTCGGGGTAGTTGCGCTGGGTTTCCGGCGACAGGGTGATGGTTTTCGCAATCCAGCGCGACAGAATACCGGAGATCAGCGCGGCAGCGCCGATGATGGCCAGGCTGCGCAGCGTCGCGCCCATCATAAATTTCAGGCTGTTGCCGGGGTCGAACAGGGAGAAGAAAAACAGCACGATAAAATAGGCGCAGGCCAGCCAGTGCCAGATCAGCGCAAAGGCGCGGATAAACAGGCTAAAGAAGGCCAGCGAGCGGTCGGCGAGATGGATAAGCCCTTGGGTAATCAATTTCTTATTGTGAAATATCAGGTACAGCGCCCACAGCGTAATGCACAGCATAATCACCACGTTGGCCAGCGCTCCGAACTGTACGTTGACCTGGTTGGAGATAATCGGCACCGCGACGATGAGCCCGTAGCCAATCAGGCTGCTCAGCGCGCTGAGACGCAGGTTCCAGTATTTCGCCGCTTCATCGCTGAGGTTGAACGGGCGTAGCTCCGGGATGCGGGGGCAAAAAATAAGCCGCAGAATGGCCTTGAAAAATTCAATCAGCGCGAAGGCGTTGAGAAACAGGCTTTGTTGAAAGGCGATGGTGGGATTGTTACCGTTCAGGCGGTCGCTTAAAAGCTGGCCCACGAAGAGCGTGAGCGCCAGCAGAAGCAGGTCAAAAATAAACGCGCCGGCGATGGTTGCAGGTAGCTGAAGCCAGTTGCTGCGGTCGCGGTTTTTATGCCGTCCCCAGTGGCCCATTTTGCGATACAGCGGCAGGGCCGCCAGGCGTACCAGCCACCAGAACGCAAAGACCATGCCCGCCAGCAGCAGGAAATGCCAGGCGGCGTTGGTGAAAGTCTGAGAATTAAACGCTTTGTGCGGAGAACCGGTGATGTTGCGCCACAGCTGGGAGAAGCGCGAAGAGAGCTGCTCTCCGTATTCGCGGCTGATGTGGGTGACGTTCTCCAGCACCGTGGTCTCGTCTTTTATTTCCGGCGGCGTCAGCTTCGGCGTACTGTCCGGCGGCGGCGTGGCGGCGGCTTTCCGCAGCTGCTCGATAAGCTCCTGACGGGCGTCGGCGTTTTCAAGCACGTCGGCCAGCGCGCCGTAGGCCGCTTTCTTCTGCGCCACATCGGGTTCACTGCTGCTGGACGGGGCCGCTGTGGTTGCCGGAACGCCGGGCAGCGTCGCGGCCCATAGCGGAGCGGTGAAGAGTAGGGCAAGCAGTAACAAAATCCGCGGCACAGGCACCTCCATTGCATCTCAAACCAATAAGTATAGAAGATGAGATCCGCAGAGCGAGGTTGGGATGATTCTGGAAAGCGGCTCTCCCGCGAAGGGAGAGCCGGGGGGCATCAGGCTACGTGCTGCAAAAACTCGCGCAGGCGCGGGCTGGGCGGGTTATTCACCAGCATCTGCGGATCGCCATCTTCCGCAATGCGCCCTTTATCGATAAAGATCAGGCGCGACGCCACTTTTTCGGCGAAGCCGATTTCGTGGGTAACGATAACCATGGTCATGCCTTCTTCGGCCAGATCCTGCATCACTTTCAGCACTTCATGACGCAGTTCAGGGTCAAGCGCGGAAGTTGGCTCATCAAACAGCATCATTTTGGGTTTAACCGCCAGCGCCCGGGCAATGGCCACGCGCTGCTGCTGTCCGCCTGAAAGCTCAGAAGGGTAGTGGTGCGCACGTTCCGCGAGGCCCACTTTCTCCAGCAGGTCTTTCGCCAGTTTTTCCGCCGCCGCTTTATTGGCGCCGCGAACGCGCAGCGGGCCGAACATCACGTTTTCCAGCGCCGTCAGGTGCGGGAACAGATAAAACTGCTGGAATACCATCCCGGCTTCCTGGCGAATCAGCCGCTCGTCAACCTTCGGGTCGTTGACCTTCAGACCGTCGACGATCAAATCGCCGCTGGTAATCTCTTCAAGTTTGTTAATACAGCGCAGCAGGGTCGATTTACCGGAACCGGACGGCCCGATAATCACCACGACTTCGCCCTGGTTGATCTTCAGATCGATATCATGCAGCACCTTGGTTGGGCCAAAATGCTTGGAAACGTTTTTAAATTCAATCACAGGATTTTCATCCTTCTTTCAAGACGACGCAGAACAAAGCTCAGCACCAGGGTGATGATCAGGTAGATAACCGCAACGGCGCTCCAGATCTCCAGCGCGCGGAAGTTACCGGCAATAATTTCCTGGCCCTGACGGGTCAGTTCGGCCACGCCGATGACGATAAACAGCGAGGTATCTTTGATGCTGATAATCCACTGGTTGCCCAGCGGCGGCAGCATACGGCGCAGCGCCAGCGGCAGGATCACGTAGCGGATAGTTTCCCGACGAGAAAGGCCCAGCGCGAGGCCGGCTTCCCGGAAGCCTTTATGGATCGACAGCACCGCGCCGCGGGTGATTTCCGCAATATAGGCGCCGGAGTTGATCATAATGGTTACCACCGCCGCCGAGAACGGGTCGATGCGTAAATCGCTAAACGCCATCGGCAGGGCGAAGTAGATGAACATGACCTGCACCACAATTGGGGTGCCGCGGATGATTTCGATAAAGACCAGCGCGATGTGGTTGGCAATCCAGCCGCCGAAACAGCGGGCGAAACCGGCCACCAGACCGATTATCAGACCGCCGACCAGGCCGAGGACCGAAATCCACAGCGTCATTTTGGCGCCTTCCAGTAAAATTGGGATGGCGGGCCAGATGGCACTCCAGTCAAACTGCATAATGTGTTCCTGTTACCGTGTCGAAAACAGAGGAAAACCCCCTGAGAAAACTATTCAGGCCTGCTGACGGGTAGCCCGGAGAGCTCCAGGTCTACCAGACCACAGCAGGCCTGGAAGAGAGTATCGCTAATTATTATTTGGGTTCAGTACCGAACCATTTTTTATAAATTTCGTTGTAAGTGCCGTTCTCACGCAGCGTTTTCAGCGCGCCGTTCACTTTTTCACGCAGCTCGTCGCTGCCTTTCGGGAAGGCGATACCGTAGTTTTGCGCTTCCAGCGAGTCGCCTACCGCTTTGAACTTGCCGTTACCCGCAGTTTTGATGAAGTAAAGGATGTTTGGCGTATCGTGCAGAACCGCATCAGCGCGACCGGTACCCAGTTCCATATAGGCGTTATCGATGTTCGGGAACTGGCGCAGATCTTTGGTTTTGATATTGGCTTTCGCGTAATCAACGGAGCCGGTGCCGCCCTTCACGGCAACCACTTTACCGTTCAGATCTTTGACATCTTTAATATCGTTATTATTCGCGTTAACCATGACCAGCAGGCCGCTTTTGTAGTAGCCGTCAGAGAAGTCGATCGCTTTTTTACGTTCGTCGGTGATGGTGATCCCCGCCAGCGCGAGATCGATGTTTTTGGTCTGCAGCGCCGGAATGATACCGCTGAAGTCCATTGGCTTCAGGGTGTAGTCAAGCTTTAGCTCTTTCGCAATGGCAGCCCACAGGTCAACGTCGAAACCGACATACTTATCGCCCTGTTTAAATTCGAACGGTACAAACGCCGTGTCGGTCGCGACAACCAGTGTTTTATCAGCGGCGTGAGAAGAAACCGCAAAAGCCAGGGTCAGTGCAGCCAGTGAAACTTTAAATACAGACTTCATAGCATTTCCTTTTATATCCACGGGACGATCCCCTGCGAGAACGAGTTGCCTTATGAAAAAATCATGCCACTTTTACAACCTGTTGTTTTATAACAAGCAGGAAGGCGCCTGTTGCACAATTTTGATAACGGATAACGTTAAATGCACCGATATGGGGCGCCGTTTTGGTGCATCATAAAGGTATCGCATAACAAGAGCATTTTTAACGCAAACCCTGATGTTAAAACAATCTCGGCGTAACGATTGTGTGAGGTGATTATTACAATTGATTTACTTTTGCGCGTATTTTGTACATTCTCATGCACTGAAGTGGTGCGCGGCGGGGAAGTGGAAAGAAAAAAAGCCGCCAGCGTGGCTGACGGCAGTTGGCCTTACTCGATATTGGCTTCGATGAACCACAGGAATTTATCCAGGTCGCGTGAAGCGGCGGTAAAGATATCAGCGGTATCTTCATCTTTGGCTTCATCGATGGCTTTACGCACATCGTTGGCGACGATCGCATAGCGGTCGGCCAGCTCTTTCAGATGGTCCTGGACGCTATGGATATCCAGCGGGTAGCTTTTCAGCGGGCTTTTGCTGTTAATGACCTGAGTCGTACCCAGCGCTACGCCACCAAGCTGTACGGCACGTTCTGCCATCGTATCAAGGTGGTCGACGAGCGCAGTGCGGAAGCCGTCCAGCATCTCATGAACGGCAATAAAGTTTGCACCGCGCATATTCCAGTGAGCCTGTTTGGTAATCAAAGACAGGTCAATGAACTGGATCACCTGGCGATTCAGCAGCTCAACGGTCGCTTTCTTCGCGCTATCAGCGACGTCGTTACGGGTATAGAGCAGATTCGTTGCTTTAGTTTTAACCAGTTTTGCGGTACTCATAGTGTCATATCCTCTTGATATTTGTACTCGTCATACTTCAAATTCGAATTATTCGGAGCGTCTCATCCCAATAACTTGCGGAATTAAGTATAGCAACGGATTTGAGCTTTGCAGCGGCGGTAGTCTCTATCGGTCTGATAGCGCAGGGCTGTTAGTCAGGAAAAATAGTTTATAAATTAAGGAGATGATTGAGTTTCTCGTCAATCAGCTCCTTTTCGCTAGCTGATGTCGACCTTCTGTATCTTCGTTTCCCGACGCATCGTCAGCGTGGAGCCCATCGAGGCAAGAATAATCGCCCCCAGCGCCAGCGTTTGGGTCGCGGTTAGCGTTTCCCCAAGAAACACCATTCCGGAAAGCGCGGCGAGAGCCGGCTCCATGCTCATCAGGGTGCCAAAGGTCTTGCTGGGCATGCGGGTCAAGGCAACCATTTCCAGAGAGTAGGGCAGCGCGGTCGATAAAATGGCGATCCCCAGTCCCGGCAGCAGCAGCCCCCACTGAAAGAGCGTATCGCTGGCCTGGATCATCCCCATCGGGACGAAGACCACCGCAGCGATCAGCGACCCCATAGCGACCGTTGCGGGGCCATGCTCTTCGCCGGCGCGCTGGCCGGTCAGAATGTAGACCGCCCAGCAGGCGCCAGCGCCGAGGGCCAGCAGCGCGCCAATGGGATCGATCTGCGCCACGCTTTGCCCCAGCGGCAGTAGAAACCAGAGCCCGAGCACCGCCAGCGCCACCCAGACGAAATCGAGAGGGCGACGGGAGCCAAAGAGCGCCACCGCCAGGGGGCCGGTAAATTCCAGCGCGACGGCGACGCCTAGCGGAATGCGCTGAATCGATAAATAGAACAGGTAGTTCATCGCACCGAGCGACAGGCCGTAGAAAAGCAGCGGCAGGCGCTGCTCCGGGGCAAAGCGCAGGCGCCAGGGTTTGAAGATAACCACCAGGATGAAGGTGCCGAGCGCGAGGCGCAGGGCGGTAACGCCTGGCGCACCCACCAGCGGGAAGAGTGACTTGGCCAGCGAGGCGCCACTCTGGATCGAAATCATGGCAATTAAAATAACCAGTATCGGCAACCATGCCGGTACTTTGCGGGAAGAGCCGGGCATCCTTTCTCCTGTCAATTTTGTCAAATGCGGTAAAGGTTCCAGTGTAAATGAATTACCCCGCGCCGGTTGAGCTAATGTTGAAAAAAAGGGGTGTAAAAGCAGTACAATAGCGCGGGGTTGAAGATAATTTCACCAGAAGATTAGGAATAATCTGGATACACGTCTGGCGCTTTATGAGCCTTAATAGGAGTATATTTGTAAAAAAGGTTTGTTTTCCAGTTTGTTATAGAAACGTAGAAACCTTTAGTTACATGAAAAAGTACGTTAGACAATGTAAAGTGAAAAGAGTTTCCCAAAAGTTTTTGTTATATTTAAGGCTTAGGACTTATTAGAAACACATTTGAGGTGGTTATGAATAAAATTGCACGTTTTTCAGCACTGGCCGTTGTTCTGGCTGCATCCGTAGGTACCACTGCTTTCGCCGCGACTTCTACCGTTACCGGTGGCTACGCGCAGAGCGACATGCAGGGTGAAGCGAACAAAGCAGGCGGTTTCAACCTGAAGTACCGCTACGAGCAAGACAACAACCCGCTGGGTGTTATCGGTTCTTTCACCTACACCGAAAAAGATCGTTCTGAGTCTGGCGTTTACAAAAAAGGCCAGTACTACGGCATCACCGCAGGTCCGGCTTACCGTCTGAATGACTGGGCGAGCATCTACGGCGTAGTGGGTGTTGGTTACGGTAAATTCCAGGACAACAGCTACCCGAACAAATCTGACATGAGCGACTACGGTTTCTCTTACGGTGCTGGTCTGCAGTTCAACCCGATCGAAAACGTTGCTCTGGACTTCTCCTACGAGCAGTCTCGCATTCGTAACGTTGACGTTGGCACCTGGATTGCTGGCGTAGGTTACCGCTTCTAATCACTCCGGTGATATAAAAAATCCGCCTCAAGGGGCGGATTTTTTTTGCCTGCGGTTTACGCAACCGTGTTAATTGACGGTAAACGCGTCGGTACCCAGATGGGTATAGTCCACTTTCTTCAGCTGGAAGTTAGTGATGTAGATGGGGCCGGCCTTCTGTTCCGAGATAAAACGATAGCGCGGGGCAATCTCCTGAGCGCTGATGCCGGTCCACTGCGAAAAGAAGCTGAGGAAGTCGTTGGCGGACCGCCGCGCTTTAATGACCTTATGCGCTTTATCATCGCTGGAGATCACCATAAAGGGGACCTGGAAATTCTGCTGGTACTTATCGTCGTGCGCCAGATACTGCACCTCTTTCCCGCGCTCTTTAAAAGCCAGACCGTGATCGGAAAAATAGGTCATCGAGAAGGTTTCGCCCGAGTTTTGTAGCTGAGTATAAAGATCGCTCAGCAGCGTATCGGTTTGCGTCATGGTGTAGAGATAGCAGGAGGTCTCTTTCGACTGAACAAAAACCGCGTATTTCCCTTTGGTGCGGTCGCAGGCCTGCGGATGCGAACCCATCAAATGCAGGACAATCAGCTGCGGCTGGGTGCGGCGGGTGGCAAGCACCTGCGCGGTCAGCTTTAATAGCTGCTCATCCTGAGTGTTTTTATTGGCCTCGAAATCGCCGTTCTTGAGGAACTGAACTTCGTCCGCGCGTTTGGCGATGCTGGCAATTGCCGTATCGTATTCGCCAATTTGCCCCTGATTCGAGAACCACCAGGTCTGAAAACCGGCGCGGTTGGCGAGGGTGACAAAGTTATCCTGAAACTGCGGTTTATCATCGACCACCCGGTTGAGGGTTAAACCGAGCGATTTCTGCGTTGAACCGCTGGCGGCAACGTAGTCATTGAACAGATAGCCTTTTACCGAGCTGGCGAACGGGGTGTTGTCCCAGTGGCCGCCAAAGGCGCCGAGCGCATCGCGACGCGCGCTCTCGCCGATCACCACCACATACAGATGATATTTGGGCTTTACCGCCAGCACGTGCCAGCTGTCTTTCATATTCGCCAGCTGCGCCATTCGCGCCTGCTCATCCAGCACTTCATTATTATTCACCACCACGTCTTTAACGAAGCGTACGGCGGGGTAGCCGGTGTCGATAACCTTAAAGACGCCGCCCCAGGCGAGGTTTTGCACCGGCTGGAGAAAGAAAATAGCGGTGCAGAACAGCAGCCCCAGCGTCTCCATTTTCCCCCATCGCGCCGATGCATCCGGCTTGCGCCGTACGGCAATCACGCCGAGCGCAAAGATAAACACGGCCAGCAGATAGTTGTACCACGGGAAAATGGTCAGGATCTCGGTGGACTCTTCGATGTTTGTGGCATGCAGCGCCAGCAGCGTGTTGAAATTGGGCGCGCCGTAGGCCTGGCCGAAAGGATAGTACATGGCCGCCAGCAGCGAATAGGCGCCGATCGTCACTTTTTGCGCGCGCGGAAAGCTGCGCCACAGCAGATGCAGCACGCAGGTAAAAGCAACGGTATAGAGCAGGCTAAAGTCGTAGCCCAGCGCCAGGTTAATAAACAGCGATTGTAAAAAGTAGAATCCTGTCCATGGGTTCAGTACCAGTCCGCGGGCGACCAGCGTTTCTTTCAGCGTGACATTCATAGTAAACAATCAAAAAGAGCCATGTGCGTCCCCTGGCATCAAGGGGTAAAACCTGCTGGACAGTGCGTGAAGAGGGTCTCTGCGAGCCGCAGTAGTGGCAGGGCTGACAAAAGATAGGGCTTGCAAATGTTAAGGTCAACCATCCATAACGGATTGTTTTGGGAGGAAGCTTACAAAACTTGAAAAAAGTTGCCGTAGCGCTGAGTAATCAGCCAGTTTGACGGGGAATTATGACAGAAAAATGAAGCGGCGTACCGCGACGCCGCATTAGTTGTTGGGTTTATCCTGCTGGGGCTTGCCGTTGATCAGATCGCACAGCATACCGACAAGCATTAACCGTACTTTAAAAGGAGAATGGGTAAACACGTTTAAACACCTCTTGAATTCATTCATCTCGACCTCCTGTAACTTCGTCCTTCACTCCTTGAAGGATGTGTGTATTACATACAGATATAGCACAGGCTATATTTTATAGCTATGGCTAAAACGTTAATTTTTTGTTCTCTGTGCGCGATCCATTACAATAGGGATCCTTTTATATGATGCTTGATGCGTCACAGGAATGAGGAAGCACAATGAACCGTCGCGCAGGTAAGCCAATAACAAAAAAAGTGACGCAGCTAGTGAATGTCGAAGAACACGTTGAGGGGTTTCGTCAGGTGCGCGAGGCGCATCGTCGGGAGCTGATTGATGACTACGTGGAGCTGATCTCCGATCTGATTATGGAAGTGGGGGAAGCCCGTCAGGTGGACATGGCCGCGCGTCTTGGGGTGTCGCAGCCAACGGTTGCGAAAATGTTAAAACGACTGGCCAGCGTCGGGCTGATCGAACAGATCCCATGGCGGGGGATCTTTTTAACCCCGGAAGGTGAGAAGCTGGCGCATGAAAGCCGCGAACGCCACCAGATCGTCGAAAACTTTTTACTGGTGATCGGCGTTAGCCCGGAAATTGCGCGTCGCGACGCCGAAGGCATGGAGCACCACGTCAGCGAAGAGACGCTGGCGATGTTTAAACAGTTTACCCTCAAGCAGGGGTCACCGGGAGAATGAACCTCGTCTTTGTTCAGTCGCTAATCCGCGACCGTTTTTTGCATCTGCTGCTGATCGTCGGCGTTGTTTTAAGCTTTTTTGTTCCGTTTGCCCCTGCAGGCTGGCTACACGCCATTGACTGGCATACGATTATCACCCTTAGCGGGCTGATGCTACTGACCAAAGGTATTGAACTGAGCGGCTATTTTGACGTAATAGGTCGCAAAATGGCGCGCCGCTTTGTGACCGAGCGCCAGCTGGCCATCTTTATGGTGCTGGCGGCCGCGCTGCTATCCACCTTCTTAACCAACGACGTGGCGCTGTTCATCGTCGTGCCGCTCACGCTGACTCTGAAAAAATGGTGCGCCATCCCGACAAGCCGTCTCATCATTTTTGAAGCGCTGGCGGTGAACGCCGGGTCGTTGTTAACGCCCATCGGTAACCCGCAAAACATTCTTCTCTGGGGGCGCTCGGGCCTCTCCTTTCCGGCCTTTATCGGCCAGATGCTGCCGCTGGCGGCAGCGATGATGCTCACCCTGCTGGCGCTGTGCTGGTTCTGTTTCCCCGCGAAGCGTCTCGACTATCAGAGTAGCGACAGGGCGCCCTCCTGGCGGCCAAAGCTGGTCTGGAGCTGCCTGGCGTTTTATGGGGTCTTTTTAGCCGCCTTAGAGCTGAAGCAGGAGCTGTGGGGACTGGCACTGATCGCGCTGGGTTTTTTGCTGCTGGCGCGGGCGGTCATTATCCACGTCGACTGGACGCTGCTGCTGGTCTTCATGGCGATGTTTATTGACGTTCACCTGTTGACCCAGCTACCGGCTCTCCAGCATGCGCTTAACGGCGTCGGCCAGCTCTCGGCAGGCGGATTGTGGCTGACGTCGATTGGCCTGTCGCAGTTTATCAGCAACGTCCCGGCGACCATTTTGCTGCTCAATTACGTTCCACCATCGGTGCTGCTGGCCTGGGCGGTAAACGTCGGCGGGTTCGGCCTGCTGCCGGGCTCTCTGGCAAACCTGATTGCGCTGCGCATGGCTGGCGATCGCCGTATCTGGTGGCGTTTCCATATCTACTCTCTGCCCATGCTGCTGTGGGCCGCGCTGGTAGGGTACGGATTGCTGCAGCTCTGATTTTCAGAGAATTGGGCAAGAAACGGACAGAAACGCCACATTCGCGCTCTCCTTTTCCGGGGTATAACTTTATTCACGATGGTGAATCACCCTGATTGAAGGAGAGTCCTATGCGTTATCAAAAACTGGGCCATACCGGCCTTTTTGTCTCTGAGCTGTGCCTCGGCACCATGACCTTCGGCGGCGAAGGCGGCCTGTGGGGGAAAGTGGGGCAGCTGCGCCAGGCGGAGGCAGAGCAGCTGGTGGGCAGCGCGCTGGATGCGGGCATCAACTTCATCGACACCGCTGACGTCTATTCAGAAGGGCGCTCGGAAGAGATTACCGGCCAGGCGCTGAAGAATCTGAAAGTGCCGCGTGAAAACGTCGTCGTGGCGACCAAAGTGTTTGGCGAAACCGGCACCGCAGGCGTGAACTCGCGCGGCAGTTCGCGCTATCACATCATCGGCAGCGTGAAGGAGAGCCTGCGTCGCCTGCAGCTCGATCATATCGATCTCTATCAACTCCATGGCTTCGATCCGGCGACCCCGATCGAAGAGACGCTGTATGCGCTGGATAACCTGGTGCAGCACGGGCACGTCCGCTATATCGGCGTGTCGAACTGGGCGGCATGGCAGATAGTCAAAGCGCTGGGCATTTCCGAACGTCTGGGGCTGGCGCGTTTTGCCTCGTTGCAGGCTTACTACACCCTAGCCGGACGGGATCTGGAGCGCGAGCTGGTGCCGATGATGCAGAGCGAAGGACTGGGCCTGATGGTCTGGAGCCCGCTGGCGGGAGGGCTGCTCAGCGGTAAGTACGATCGCGATGGGCACTCGGCGAGCGGCGGCCGCCGTCAGGAGTTTGATTTCCCGCCGGTGAATAAAGCGCGGGCTTTTGACTGCATTGATGTGATGCGCGAGATTGCCGATGCGAAGGGCGTTTCGGTGGCGCAAATCGCGCTGGCCTGGCTGCTGCATCAGCCGGCGGTAAGCAGCGTGATTATTGGCGCGAAGCGCGCTGAGCAGCTCGCCGATAACCTCGCGGCGACCAGCATTGCCCTGAATGATGATGAACTGGCGCGGCTTGACGCGGTCAGCGCGCTGCCGCGAGAGTATCCGGGCTGGATGCTGGAGCGCCAGGGCGAATACCGCCGCGACCAGCTCGCCCAGCAGTAACTTCCTCTCTTGCACGCCGGATCGTCTGTTTCGCGATCCGGTTTTTTTATCCGTTGCGCTCACAAAACGCGATCCTGGACTTTGCCTGACGGGAGAATTTCGTTTATATGACTAGTCATGAAATTAATATGACTAGTCATAGGTGCGAGCGATGAACAGAACACTACCGGCAGATTTTTTATGGGGTAACTCGGTTTCCAGTATGCAAACCGAAGGGGCGTGGAATGAGGGCGGGAAGGGGATGTCGGTTTACGATATCCGCCAGCCGGCGGAATTTGCGTCCGACTGGAAGGTGGCAACCGACTCGTACCACCGCTACCGGGAAGACTTCGACCTGATGCAGGATTTGGGCATGAACTGCTACCGCTTCCAGATTGCCTGGAGCCGCGTTTGCCCGGAAGGCGACGGTGAGTTCAATGAAGAAGGTATCGCCTTTTATCACCAGTTTATTGATGAACTGCTTGCCCGCGGCATTGAGCCGATGATCTGCCTCTATCACTTCGATATGCCGCTGTCGCTGGCTGAACGCTACAACGGTTTTACCGACCGTCGGGTGATGGAAGCCTTTATTCGTTACGGGCAGAAGATGATCGACTGCTTTGGCGACAAGGTGAAGTGGTGGCTGACCTTTAATGAACAGAATCTCTACCACATGCCGGACGCGTTTCTGATTTCAGGCTATATGCGCGGCGAGAAGACCCTGCGGGAGCTGTATCAGATCCAGCACCACGTGATGATGGCCCACGTACACCTGACGCAGTATCTGCACCAGGCGAAGCCGCAGTGCCTGATGGGCGGCATGCTGGCCCACGCGCTGGTCTATCCGGCGACCTGCAAACCGCGCGATATCCTTTGCGCCCAGCAGCTCGATGAGTTTTTAAACCAGAACCTGCTGCGCGCCTTCGCCGGAGAGGGCTACAGCCCGGAGGTCATGCACGTTGTCGCCCGCGAAGGCTTTGCGGATATCTACCGCGCAGAGGATCTGGCGCTGATGGCGCAGGTTAAAATCGACTATCTGGCCTTTAGCTACTACGCCAGCAAGGCGCTGGATAGCGACCCGATCCCGCCGGGCACGCCGGTGAACCACTACATGCAGTTTGGCGATAAAAAGAATGACTTTCTGCAGGCCACCGAGTGGGGCTGGCAGATTGACCCGCTGGGCTTTCGCACCATCATTACCCGCTACTACAACGACTGGCGTCTGCCGGTATTCCCGATTGAAAACGGCATCGGGGTGATTGAGTCCTGGGACGGAGAAAATCCGGTCGCTGACGATTACCGCATCGCCTATCATCGCGACCATATCAACGCCATGAAAGAGGCGATGTTTGAGGACGGCGCGCGGGTGATTGGCTATCTGGGCTGGGGATTAATCGATATTCTCAGTTCGCAGGGCGATATGCGCAAGCGCTACGGGGTTGTCTACGTGAACCGTGAAAACCACGACCTTAAGGACCTTAAGCGCGTCCCGAAGAAAAGCTATGCCTGGCTGAAGCGGGCCATCCGCAGTCACGGCGAAGAGATGTAGCGGCGCCTCGCGCGGGCAGATGGTATATTCTGCCCGCCAGCCACTATCAGACACGTAAAAGGATCCGGGAATGACGGCCAAATATCTGAGTATCGCGCGGGAAATCAAAAAACGTATTATCAGCCGGCAGTATCCCGCCAGCGCGCCGTTACCCGACCAGTTCGCCTTAGCGGCGGAGTTCAGCACCAGCAGGATGACCATCCAGCAGGCGATGCGCCAGCTGATTGTCGAAGGCCTTATCTACACCCGTAAGGGGCAGGGAACCTTCGTGCGCAAAAACTTCCTCCAGCTTTCGCAGTGGGAGCTGCCCGGCAGCGACTATTTTGGCGCCACCAAAACCTGGGAACATTTAGGGGAAGTCACCAGCCGGGTGATTCGCTTCGAGCTGCGTTTCCCCACGGAAAAAGAGCAAAGCTCGTTGCTGATTGACGCCGATGCCCCGGTCTATGATTTCGTCCGCTTGCGGCTGCTCAACGAGGAACCCGTGTCGCTGGACCTCACCGTGATGCCCGTTGCGCTGGTGCCCGGCCTGAATAAAACGCATCTCGAAAGCTCGGTATTTCGCTACGTGCAGGAGACGCTGGGGCTTAAAATGATGGGCTCGTATCGGGTGGTGCGGGCGGTGAAACCGCAGGCGCTGGACAGAGAACATCTCAACTGCGAAGCGAGCGACCCGGTGCTGGAGGTGGAACAGGTGATCTATCTGGAGGACGGTACGCCGCTGGAGTATGCCCATTGCCACTATCGCTACGACCACGGCGGAATTATTCTGGTCAATAACGGATAAAAAAATGGCGGGCACCGGGCCCGCCACTCTGCGCGATGCGTTTTAGTTCAGACGCACCGGCATACCGGAACGGTTCTGGATCGCCTGATCGACCACGCTCTGGTCTACGTCAGTCTGGCTGGTAATCGCCTGTACTGATTTGGTCAGGTTAATCGGCACGATTTCGCCGCCCTGGAACTGCTCTTCCGTGGTGGACAGCGGGTTGTGAACTTCAATGAAGCGGCTGCCGTCAGGCTCGGTAGTGGCTTTTACCGGCTCATCGATAAACTCTACGCGGGTGCCGACCGGCACGTTTTCAAACAGGAATTTGATATCGTCGTTACGCAGACGCACGCAGCCGTGGCTGACGCGCAGGCCGATGCCGAAGTTAGCGTTGGTACCGTGAATAGCGTACAGGCGGCCGATATACAGCGCGTACAGGCCCATCGGGTTATCAGGGCCGGCAGGAACAACGGCCGGCAGCGGTTCACCGGCTGCGGCATATTCAGCGTGCATTTTGGCGGTAGGCGTCCAGGTCGGACCGGCTTTTTTACGCTCAACTTTCGTCACCCAGTTGATCGGCGTGTCTTTGCCTAACTGGCCGATGCCGATCGGCAGCACGATGACGGTGTTGGTGCCTTTCGGATAGTAGTAGAGGCGCATTTCCGCGCTGTTGATGACGATACCTTCATGCACGGTGTCCGGCAGGATCAGCTGCTGCGGGATATTCAGCACGGTGCCGCCTTTCGGCAGGAAGGTGTCCACGCCCGGGTTGGCTTCCAGCATGTTGGATAAACCCATCTGGTATTCAGCGGCGAAATATTCCAGCGGCTGCTTGTTGCCTTCCGGAATGGTGATCACCTGGTTCTGACCAATCAGACGGCTGCCGTCGGTGGGCAGAGGGTAGGTTACAGCAGAAGCTGTGTTGCAAAAGCCCACGATGGCGAAGGCTGCCGCGAAGAGTGTTGATAATTTCATAATCTTTATGTCGTGGGCGATGTTAATGCCGCACAGGCCTTTGTCAGTTTAAACAGGAAGTCGATGGGAGCGCATTATATGTGCTTTCCGGCAAACAGGTAAATGAGATGTGTACGAAATCACATTTTTTTCCTGTGACCCTGAGTGTAGCCCGTCAACGCGGGCTCTGCAGCCTGAAAACGGGAGGGGATTACCCCTCCAGAAGCCGCGACTGGAGCGCTTCTCGCGCCTGTGGCGTGAGCTGATACTCTTTCTCCAGCCAGGCATCGACGCTGGCGTAGCGTTCGTCGATTTGCGAAAGTGCGGCGGCAAGGTAGGACTCATGCACCGTCATCATTTCCGCCAGGTTCTGCCGGCCGCGGGGGGTCAGCGCATTGCCGAGGGACTGGAGCATGAAATCTTCGACCTGCGTCAGCATGCCCTGGGTGAGCAGATATTCCTCCATGACCGTATGACGATCGCAGCCGAGGGCGAACAGCGTCAACGCGCAGCCAACGCCGGTGCGGTCTTTTCCCACCGCGCAGTGCTGCAGCAGCGCGCCGTCGAAAGGCTCCATCAGCCAACCGGCCAGCTGGCGATAAGCGGCGTTATTGAACGGCAGCTGGCGGTAGAGCGCCAGCATAAACTGCTCGCCGTTAAGGGCGTTCAGGGTGGCGGCGTTGAGCTCGGTGACTTTGGCGTTGACGTCGCGAACGTGCGGATTCGCCGGGGCGTTGAGGTAGTGAGCCGCTTCGTTCAGCTTATCGGGGCTGCGATTCACTTCGCCCGGATCGCGATAATCAATCACTCGGCTAAGCGGGATCGCGTCCAGATGGGTGAGGTCATCTGCCGTCATCATATGCAGCGAGCCGGAGCGGAATAATTTCCCGGTACGCACGCGACGGCCGTCGGCGGTACGCTGGCCGCCCAGGTCACGAAAGTTGATACCGCCCTGCAGCGATAAGAAAGCCGGATGGCGGGAGAGTGTGGTCATAGGTTCCTTCCAGATTAAGGTAAAAAATTACGCATTAAGCAGTGTAACCACGCAATATGACATGACCCTAACACAGGCGTCATTGATGATTTTATAACGCCCCGTGAAAAGTGAAGCATTTGCTGGCATAATGTCTGGTTCATCACACTTCTCATTCTCTATTTTCAGGATAACCCCGTGCTAGTATCCAGCAACGTCACCATGCAGTTCGGCAGTAAGCCGCTGTTCGAAAATATTTCCGTCAAATTTGGCGGCGGCAACCGTTACGGCCTGATTGGCGCCAACGGTAGCGGCAAATCCACCTTTATGAAGATCCTCGGCGGCGATCTTGAGCCGACGCTGGGCAACGTCTCCCTCGATCCGAACGAGCGTATCGGTAAGCTGCGTCAGGATCAGTTTGCGTTTGAAGAGTTCAGCGTGCTGGATACGGTCATTATGGGCCACGGCGAGCTGTGGGAAGTGAAGCAGGAGCGCGATCGCATCTACTCCCTGGCGGAGATGAGCGAAGAAGATGGCTACAAAGTGGCTGACCTGGAAGTGCTGTACGGCGAGATGGACGGTTACTCCGCTGAAGCGCGCGCCGGCGAACTGCTGCTCGGCGTCGGCATCCCGGTTGAACAGCATTACGGCCCGATGAGCGAAGTCGCTCCCGGCTGGAAGCTGCGCGTGCTGCTGGCGCAGGCGCTGTTCTCTAACCCGGACATTCTGCTGCTTGATGAACCGACGAACAACCTGGACATCGACACCATCCGCTGGCTGGAGCAGACCCTCAACGATCGCGACAGCACCATGATCATCATTTCGCACGACCGTCACTTCCTGAATATGGTCTGTACCCACATGGCGGATCTGGATTACGGCGAGCTGCGCGTTTACCCGGGCAACTACGATGAGTACATGACCGCGGCGACCCAGGCGCGCGAACGTCTGCTGGCGGACAACGCCAAGAAAAAAGCGCAGATTGCCGACCTGCAATCTTTCGTCAGCCGCTTTAGCGCCAACGCCTCTAAATCTCGCCAGGCGACCTCGCGCGCCCGTCAGATTGACAAAATTAAGCTGGACGAAGTGAAAGCGTCCAGCCGTCAGAACCCGTTCATTCGCTTTGAGCAGGATAAGAAGCTGTTCCGTAACGCCCTGGAAGTGGAAGCGCTGGCGAAAGGCTTTGATAACGTCCCGCTGTTTAAAAACGTCAATCTGCTGCTGGAAGTGGGGGAGAAGCTTGCCATTCTGGGCGCCAACGGCGTGGGTAAATCCACGATGCTGAAAACCCTGGTCGGCGATCTGACGCCCGATAACGGTACCGTTAAATGGTCTGAGAACGCGCAGATTGGCTACTACGCGCAGGATCATGAATATGAGTTTGAAAACGATCTGACGGTATTCGAGTGGATGAGCCAGTGGAAGCAGGAAAGCGATGATGAGCAGGCGGTGCGCAGCATCCTGGGTCGTCTGCTGTTCAGCCAGGACGATATCAAGAAGCCGGCGAAAGTGCTCTCCGGTGGCGAAAAAGGCCGTATGCTGTTCGGTAAGCTGATGATGCAAAAACCGAATATCCTGGTGATGGACGAACCAACCAACCACCTGGATATGGAATCGATCGAATCGCTGAACATGGCGCTGGAGATGTATCAGGGCACCCTGATCTTTGTTTCCCACGACCGTGAGTTTGTAAGCTCGCTGGCGACCCGAGTGATTGAAATTACGCCGGAGCGCGTTGTGGACTTCACCGGTAACTACGAAGATTATCTGCGCAGCAAAGGTATCGAATAATATTCCTGTTGTCTGTCCCGGATTGCGGCGCTGCAGCGCCTTATCCGGGCTACCGGCCCACAGACGGCGGTGAACCTGTAGCCCGGGCAAGGCGCGTCAAGCGCCGCCCCCGGGAGCAGAGCGCAACGTGACTGAATTTCCCGGAGGCGATGCTGCGCATCTGTCCGGGCTACCGGCCCACAGACGGCGGTGAACCTGTAGCCCGGGCAAGGCGCGTTAAGCGCCGCCCCCGGGAGCAGAGCGCAGCGTGGCTGAATTCCCCGGAGGCGATGCTGCGCATCTGTCCGGGCTTGTATGATTACTCCGTCAGAA
>NZ_JBEAIG010000055.1:0-87433 GCF_040064575.1 Klebsiella sp. CN_Kp106
CAGCCGTGGCCCCGTAGCCCGGGCAAGCGCAGCGCGGCCCGGGACGAAGCCGCACCAAAGTCTCAATCCCGACGCATTTCCCGGGCTGCGGCGTAAACGCCTTACCCGGGCTACCGGCCCGCAGACAGCGATAGACCGGTATCGCGATCGGCCAATCCGCCACCTTAAACCGGCAGGGTAAACTGGAAACAGGCCCCTGCCGGCGCTTCAAGCAGGCGAATATCGCCGCCGTGCAGCTGCAGCATCCGTCGCACAATCATCAAACCCAGTCCCCCTCGTGATGCGCTTTGCGCGCCAGGTTCAAGCACCGAAGGCCGTTCGAACAAGGTTGCCCGCAGCTCACCGGCAACGCCCGGTCCGCTATCGGCCACCTCGACGATAAATTCCGGCCCTGAGCGACGCGCCGTCAGGCGGATAAGCCCACCTTCCGGCGTATGGCGAATGGCGTTATCGAGCAGATTAGTCAGCACCCGTTCAATCATCGAGAGATCCGCCGTTATCGGCGGTAGCCCGGTGGCCAGATCCAGCTGTAAACCGATATTGCGCGTCGCGATTGCCAGGTCGAATTTTTGCGCGACATCCTGCACCAGCTCAGCCAGCACGAAGGTTTCCGGCTGCGGCTTAATCCCGCCGTGCTCCAGGCGAGCCAGCTCAAACAACTGCTGAGAAAGATGGCGCACTTTATTGCCCTGGCGCAGCGCGATATTCAAATACTGCTTGTTCTCTTCCATCGTCAGGCGATCGGCCTTCAGGCTTAACGTTTCCAGATATCCCAGCAAAGAGGTGAGCGGCGTGCGTAAATCGTGGGAGATATTGGCGACAAATTCTCGCCGCTGGCGATCGCTGTCGGCCAGACGGTCCCACTGCCCGGCAATCTGGCGGGCCAGTTCAATAAAGCGATTATGCAGCACGGCCACTTCATTCCCCGGGTTCGCCTCCGGAGTTTGCGCCGCCAGCGCCTTGATCGCATGAATACTGTCCTGGCTGTCGGTTGCCACCAGCGCGGTGAGCTGACGCACCGGGCGCGTTACCCAGAACCAGGCAAGCCAGCCAGCCAGCCCGCCGAGACCGGCCACCAGCAGCAGAGTCCACAGCAGCAGGCTCCACAAGGTTTTCTGCCAGGCGCTCGCCGCCAGTTCATTAAAGGTTTCACCCTGCAGGATAATGTAGAGATAGCCGCGCAGCTGGCCGTCCTGGCGCAGCGGCGCCACGCTAAACACCTTTTGCTTATCAAGGCTGCGCGGATCGTCGCCGTACACCGGCCAGGCGCCGCCGGAAAGAAACGTTTGCACCGGCGCCAGATCGATGCGCTGGCGCTTAATATGCCCCGGCGGCGCGGCGTCGGCCAGCAGCTCGCCGTCGGGCGAAAGCAGATACAGCTCCACGCTAGGATTGAAGGTCATCAGCCGATCAAAAAGCGGCTTCAGCATCCGGCGATCAACCTGCCCCTGAGCGTCCAACAGCGGCTCGCGGGCGGCGATCTGCTGCGCCAGCCCGGCGGAGAGACGCTGGACCATGACATTGCCGTACTGCGCGCTGCTGTACAGCTGGATCAGACAAACGGCTACGGCACAGAGCAGCAGCAGTGAGGTAAACACCAGCGCCAGGCGCTGGCTGAGGCTGAGACGGCGGATCATGGCTGCGCCTCTTTGCGCTCCACGGCAAATTTATAGCCTTTTCCCCAGACGGTCAGAATGATGTCCGGCTCCGCCGGGTCGCGCTCAATTTTGGTGCGCAGGCGGTTGATATGGGTATTGACCGTATGCTCATAGCCGTCGTGCTGATAGCCCCACACCCGATCAAGCAGCTCAAGGCGGGAAAAGACCTCCCCCGGATGGCGGGCAAAGTAGTAGAGCAGGTCGAACTCGCGCGGCGTCAGATCCACCGTCTCGCCGCGCAGCTTAACGTCGCGCGACAAGGGGTCAATGCTTAAACCATGGCTGGCGATACGGCCGGCATCCATCAGCAGATTCTGCCCCATCGCCTCCTGACGACGGAACACCGCTTTGACCCGGGCGGTCAGTTCGAGAATCGAAAACGGTTTGGCCAGATAATCATCCGCTCCCATCTCCAGCCCCTGTACCCGCTGGGTTTCGCTGGCGCGAGCGCTGATAATAATCACCGGCAGATAGCGGGTTTGCTGACGAATGCGCCGACAAATTTCCAGACCGTCTACGCCCGGCAGCATCAGGTCGAGGATCACCGCATCCCAAAGCTCTTTTTCCAGCAGGCGCAGGGCCTGGGCTCCGTCCGCCACGTGGACAATCTGATAACCCTCATCCAGCAGATTCAGGCGCAGCAACGCGGCGATATCTTCATCATCTTCAACCAACAGGATTTTTTTTGCCACCGGCAGCACTCCGCTATTCTTACGTTCTGATTAGCCAAGCTTACCCGATCTTCACCGCCTGAAGAGTTCACATTTTGTTTATACTTCGCGAACCAGCAGGGTCAGCACCTCATAGTGGGCGGTATGGGGGAACATATCGAACAGCTGGACGCGCTCAATGCGATAACCGGCCAGACGAGCGATATCTTTCGCCATCGTCCGGGCGTTGCAGCTGGAGTAGATAATAAAGCCTGGCGCCATACGGTTTAAATAGTCGCACAGGCCGTCGCCGATACCGCGACGCGGCGGATTCACCAGCACCAGATCGGGAATATCGCCTTCGCCGGTCGCAAACTGCGTGGAATCGAGCGCCTGAAAATGCAGATTATTCAGCCCGAGCTGCGCCGCCGACTGCTTAGCGCAGGCGATCGCCTCCGGGGCAATTTCAATCCCGGTCAGGCGCATCTCAGGCGTTGCGCTGTGCAGACCAAAGCCGCCCACCCCGCAGAAGAGGTCCCACATGTGGTTGACCGGCAGCTGGCGCACCCAGTCACGAGCGGTGGCATACAGACGGCTGGCTACCACAGGGTTGGTCTGAAAGAAGCTTTGCGGGCGGATCCACAGCGGCACGCCGTTGAAATTTTCCGCCAGCGCCTGCTGGTCGGTGAGGAAAATTTCCCGCTCTCCTTCCATGATGGCCATATGCACCGGCTGAATATTGGCGGTAATCACCTGCAGCTGCGGCAGCAGCGCCTGAAGCTCCGGCAGCGCGGCGCGCAGCTGGGCAAGCTTGGTCTCCGAACGCAGGACAAAGCGCAGCATCATACCGCCGTCGAGCCGGCTTTCGGTCAGCAGAATGTACTTCAGCTCTCCGCGCCTGCGGGCAACGTTATAGGGCGTGAGCCCGGCGCGGGCGATAAACGGCTTGAGCGCAGCGAAGACGGGCGCGAAGCTTTGCGGATAAAGCGGACAGTCGGTCAGGTCTTCCGGGGCGCCATCACGGTGCAGCATCCCGAGCAATGGGCGCTCCACGCTACCGCTGACCACCATTTTCGCTTTGTTGCGAAACCCGCTTTCCGGCCCGCAAACCGGTGCGCACCATTCAGCGACAGGCGCATCGGCGAGAAGCGCGCGCAGATCGGCCATTTTATCGGCGAGCTGTTGGGATACCGGCAGTTCCAGCCACTGGCAGGAGCGGCAGCGGCCCGCGTCATAAAGTGCGCAATGCATAACAAGACCTTCAAAAAAACAGGGGCGGGGATTGTATCACCGTTACTGTAAACGGAAAAAGCGTCGGCACGGGGCCGGCACAAACAGCATCGCCAGCACCAGCAGATCCGGTAGTTTTTGCAGCACCAGGGAGCGAAAGATTTCGCGCTTCGATTCCCCGGCAATACTAAACAGCTCGGGATAACCGTAGCCCAATGAAGCGGCCCACAGGTAGCCAATCACGATAATCTGCGTCAACAGGAACAGCCAACGCGCCCAGTTGCGCCCTTTTACCAGCGAAAACGCGCACCAGATTTCAATAAATACCAGTACCAGACTTGAGAGAAACACCAGGGTGAGCGCCCACGTCTGCACGCTGCGATGGACAAAATCCGCGATTCCCTGAACGCCAAGCTGGTTGAGGATCATCAGCAAATCCAGGCCGCGGATTAAAATAATGGCGAAGGCCGCCACCTGCACCAGCGCAGGAACGTTAAGACGAGCATGAGACGAACGCGTTTTAGTAAACAATCCCAACGTAAAGTCTTCCATGAAAACGGCGCCACAAATGCGGCGCCGATGTTAACTCTATTGCAGATTTTAGGTGGTTCAGCCGCTTCTTGCACGCTGGATATCGCGCACCCGCTGCTTTTCCGCGCGGGCCATCAAATACCAGGCGATAAAACCAACAATCCCGACCACGCCGAGGATTAACGTCGCCAGGGCGTTAATCTCCGGGTTGACCCCCATGCGCACGCTGGAGAAGACCAGCATCGGCAGCGTCGTCGCCCCCGGCCCGGAAACAAAGCTGGCAATAACCAGGTCGTCTAGCGACAACGTAAAGGCCAGCAGCCAACCGGAGACCACCGCCGGCATAATCATCGGCAGCGTAATGACGAAAAAGACCTTCAGCGGCGCGGCGCCCAGATCCATCGCCGCCTCTTCAATAGAGTGGTCCAGCTCACGCAGGCGCGATGAAATGACCACCGCGACGTACGCGGTACAGAAGGTGACGTGCGCCAGCCAGATGGTCAGCATGCCGCGATCCGACGGCCAGCCAATTGAATGCCCCAGCGCGACAAACAGCAGCAGCAGCGACAGGCCGGTAATCACATCGGGCATCACCAGCGGCGCGGTGATCATAAAAGCAAAGCCGTTTGAACCGCGGAAGCGGCCAAAACGCACCATCACCACTGCGGCAATGGTACCGAGGATCACCGCCGCCGTCGCGGCGCAGGCGGCGATGGTCAGACTTAAGCCTACCGCGCTCATCATCGCATCGTCATGAAACAGCTCGCGATACCAGCGCGTCGACCACCCCGCCCATACCGTCACCAGCTTTGAGCTGTTGAACGAGTAAATCACCAGCATCAGCATCGGGGCATACAGAAAGGTAAAGCCGAGCAGCAGAATCAAAATTCGCCACGGCGAACGGACTACCGGTAAATTATTCATCCGTGTTCCCCCACCTGTTTTTGCTGATGCTTGTGGAACCACATGATCGGTACGATCAGCAGCAACAGCATCACGATCGCCACCGCCGACGCCACCGGCCAGTCGCGGTTATTGAAAAACTCCTGCCACAGCACGCGGCCAATCATAATGCTGTCTGGCCCGCCCAGCAGTTCCGGGATAACGAACTCCCCGACTGCCGGAATAAACACCAGCATCGACCCGGCAATAATCCCGCCTTTGGTGAGGGGAACGATCACCTGGAAGAAGGTCTTCAGCGGCCGGGCCCCCAGATCCAGCGACGCCTCCACCAGCGAGTAATCGATACGCGTGAGGGCGGTATAGATCGGCAGCACCATAAACGGCAGATAGGCGTAAACAATACCGATATAGACCGCCAGGTTGGTGTGCAGGATCTCCAGCGGCTGGTCGATGACCCCCAGCCACAGCAGGAAGTTGTTCAGCACGCCGTTGCTTTTCAGCAGCCCCATCCAGGCATAGACGCGGATCAGGAAGGAGGTCCATGACGGCAGGATCACCAGCAGCAGCAGAATATTTCGCGTCGATGGCTTACTGTGCGCCACCGCCCACGCCAGCGGATACCCCAACAGCAGGCAGCAGAACGTCGAGATCGCCGCCACCTGAAGCGATTGCAGATACGCTTCAAAATAGAGCGGATCGTCGGTGAGCTGCAGGAAATTCCCGAGATTCAGCGTTAACGTAAGCTGACCGTCGGCCCACTCCAGCAGGTCGGTATAGGGTGGGATCGCCCGCGCCATCTCCGCCAGGCTGATTTTAAAGACGATCAGGAACGGCAGCAGAAACAGCAGGATCAGCCACACGTAGGGCAGCGCAATGACCAGCTTGCGTCCGTGGGCCATCTGCAGCCGCGCCAGCCACAGCGCAAAACCGCCAGGTTTTTTTACGCCTGACGGGGGTTCTAATGTACTCATCGCCCTCTCCTTACACCGTCAACACGACGCAGCTATCGGCATCCCAGCACAAACGCACCTCATCACCCCAGGTGGGCGCCCCTTTACGGTAACGGTGTTCGTTTTGCAGCTGAGCGCTCAGCATCTGCCCGCTTTTCAGGCGCACATGGTAGATAGACAGGTCGCCGAGATAGGCAATATAGATAACCTCGCCCACCGCGAAGTTATAGCCATCCGCGGGCGGGTCTTCGCAGAGCATGATTTTTTCCGGGCGCAGGGCCACCCACACCGGCACGTTATCGACGACAGAGGCATCGGGATCGACCTTCAGCGGATGGGTCAGGCCCGGAGAGTCCAGCACCAGGCCATCTTCCTGCCGCTCTTTCACCAACCCTTCAAAGACGTTGACCGAGCCGATAAACTCCGCGCTGTAGCGGGTGGTCGGGTGCTCGTAGATTTCCTCCGGCTCGCCGATTTGCACGAACTTGCCGCGGTTCATAATGGCGATACGCCCCGCCATGGTCATCGCCTCTTCCTGATCGTGGGTCACCATCACGCAGGTAACGCCGACGCGCTCAAGGATATCGACCACTTCCAGCTGCATCCTGTCGCGCAGCTTCTTATCCAGCGCCCCCATTGGCTCATCAAGCAGCAGCAGTTTCGGTCTTTTCGCCAGGCTGCGGGCCAGGGCCACGCGCTGACGCTGGCCGCCGGAGAGCTGATGCGGTTTACGCTTTGCGAACTCCTGCATATGCACCAGCGCCAGCATCTCCTGCACCCGGCTGGTGATTTCGGCCTTGGGCAATTTGTCCTGCTTGAGGCCAAAGGCGATATTCTGCTCCACCGTCATATGGGGAAACAGCGCGTAGGACTGGAACATCATATTAATCGGCCGCTGATACGGCGGCACCCGCGCCAGATCGACGCCATCCAGGACAATCTGTCCGGCGGTAGGCTGTTCAAATCCCGCCAGCATGCGCAGCAGGGTTGACTTGCCGCAGCCGGATGCGCCCAGCAGGGCAAAAATTTCGCCTTTATAAATGGTGAGATTGACGTCATCGACGGCGTGCTGGCCATCGAAGGACTTGGTTAAATTACGGATTTCCAGCAGCGGGGTCAGCGCTTTGGGGGTTTTCGCCTGCGGGCGAGGAATCACATCATTCACGGGGTGTTCTCCGGCAGAAATCAAATCATGGTGCAGGCGCACCATCGCGGTGCGCCTGTTGCCGGCAGCGCGACGCTTATCCGGCCTACAACTCACGGAGAATTACTTACCGCTTTTCACCTTCGTCCACGCGCGAGTACGCACGCGGTCGATTTTCGGATCCTGGACTTTCAGGGTGAACAGCTTGGCGAAGACGTCAGCCGGCGGGTAAATGGCCGGGTTATTGCGGATCGCTTCGCTGACCAGCGGAACAGAGGCTTTGTTGCCGTTAGCGTAATAGACATGATCGCTGATGTGGGCGATAACCTCCGGACGCATCAGATAGTTCAGGAACTGATAAGCCTCATCTTTGTTTTTCGCATCCGCCGGCATGGCGAAGACGTCGAAGAACGCCAGCGCGCCCTCTTTCGGAATATAGTAGGAAACATTCACCCCGTTTTTCGCTTCTTTCGCCCGGTTAGCCGCCTGCCATACGTCGCCCGCCCAGCCGATAGCGACGCAGATATCACCGTTCGCCAGGTCGTTGATGTACTGAGAGGAGTGGAAATAGCGAATATTCGGACGCAGCTTCAGCAGCAGGTCGGTCGCCGGGCCGGTGTAGTCATCGGCTTTAGTACTGTTAGGATCTTTGCCGAGATAGTTCAGCACGGTGGCGAAAATCTCTTCCGGGGCATCCAGGAAGGAGACGCCGCAGCTTTTCAGCTTTTCCAGGTTTTCCGGCTTCATCACCAGATCCCAGCTGTCCAGCGGCGCATCTTTGCCCAGCACGGCTTTCACTTTATCGATGTTATAGCCTATGCCGGTTGTCGCCCACAGGTACGGGATCGCGTATTTATTGTCGGGGTCGTGCTTCGCGACCAGCTTCAATACTTCCGGGTCGAGATTTTTCCAGTTGGGAAGCTTACTTTTATCCAGCGGCTGGAATACCCCGGCCGCCAGCTGGCGCTCAAGGAAGCTCGCCGACGGCACCACCAGGTCAAAACCGGTGCTGCCCGCCATGAGCTTACCCTCCAGCACTTCGTTGGAGTCAAAGACGTCATACACCACTTTAATACCGGTCTCTTTTTCAAAATTCGCCACCGTATCCGGCGCAATATAATCAGACCAGTTATAAACATGCAGGGTTTTTTGTTCGGCTGCGAGCGAACCGGCAGAAACGGCCATCAGCGCACCCGTAACCAGACCTGTTAACCATTTTTTACCAAAGGCGGTCATATCTCTTATTCCTTCTCAATGCCCGTTAACAAGCGGGCTGAATATACGCACTTGTTCGCATGCAATAATCATGCATATTTTTTCATTGCCTAAGAAAAGGAGAGAGGACCTCTCCCGGAATGGTTGCCCGCAACTGGAAGCAGCGTCAGAATAACTGTAGCCAGAATAAGAGGCTATAGCCCAGGTAAAAAAACGGCTTTTATCAATTTTTTATGCAATAAGGGTCTATGTGATAAGCCGAAAGCGGCGGAATGGCGGTGAAAAATTCTTTTCCGGAAGGTTAATAGCAGAATAAAAGCATGTAATACGCAGCCGCTATGGCAGTGGCTGCGCTATTTTTCGACAGGCTTAGTGAAGAAAATGGTACTGAATATTCTCAGCCACCGGCTCTTCTTCCTCAGACTTATACAGCACCTGATTGGCGCTGGCTTCGAGGATGACCATCGATATCTGTTCTTCGCTCTGGCGGAAAAACCACGCGAACTGATCGATCGTCACGCCGACGCCGACGGTCAAGGCCTGGCACACCACCAGCTTTGGCAGATTATCATCCTGAATATCGAGGAAAGCTTTCACCGTCAACGAACTGGCGTTAATCGCAGAAAGATCGGCGGAGAGCGGCAGCAGCGCGGAGGGTTTCACCTCTGCCAGCGCGGAGAAAAGCACCACGTTATCCACCAGGTCAAGTTTGGCATCAAAAATGCCTTCGAAATTTTGCATATGCGGCAGGTGCAGTGCCTGGCAGGAATCACACTCAAAAAAGCTGATGCCCAATTCGTCGAGCCATTGACGTAACGTATCAAGACCCGGAACGACCAGTGAATCCATATGACCTGTGACCTCTTACTGTGAAAAATGCGACGCCATAGCTTACGCAAAAAAAGCGTCCTGTTCCATGACGGTGTCGTGAAAGGGAATTATCCGCCCATTTTCAGACAAAATCCGGGCGTGGCTTGTCGTTCGATCCAGGCGATCATTTTGCCGGCAATATCGACGCCGGTGGTGGTTTCAATTCCTTCCAGCCCAGGAGAAGCATTGACCTCCATCACCAGAGGACCGCGCGCGGCGCGCAGGATATCAACGCCGGCCACGTCCAGCCCGAGCGTTTGCGCGGCCTTAATGGCCATTTCACGCTCCTGCTCGCTGATATACGCCACCGACGCCACGCCGCCGCGATGCAGGTTAGAGCGAAAATCCCCCTCCTTCGCCCGCCGTTCAATTGCCGCCACCACTTCATTACCCACCACGAGGCAGCGCACGTCCCGCCCCTTCGCCTCGGCGATATACTCCTGCACCAGAATATGCGCATTCAGGCCGCGAAAAGCGTCGATGACGCTCTCTGCCGCCTGGCGCGTTTCGGCCAGCACGACGCCGATGCCCTGGGTACCCTCCACCAGCTTTACCACCAGCGGCGCGCCGCCAACCATGGCAATCAGGTCGCTGGTATCGTCTGGCGAATGGGCAATACCGGTGAGCGGCAGATCGATCCCCTGACGGGCCAGCAGCTGGAGCGAGCGCAGCTTGTCGCGGGCGCGGGTGATCGCCACCGATTCATTCAGCGGATAGCTGCCCAGCAGCTCAAACTGACGCAGCGCCGCGGTACCATAGTAAGTGATCGCCGTGCCAATGCGCGGGATCACGGCGTCAAAATGCGGGAGCTGGCGACCTTTATAGTGAATCGACGAGGCCACCGGACTGACGTTCATATAACAGGAAAGCGGATCGAGGATTTCCACCTGGTGTCCGCGTTTTTGCGCGGCTTCGCGCAGGCGTCGACATGAATAAAGCGTTCCATCCCGGGATAATATGGCAATTTTCACCCTGCACCTCTGCGAAAAGACCCGCTCTGGCGGGCCTCTGGTAGTCAATTAGCGCTGACCTGCGGAATTTCCTTGCGTCAGACCGAGGGCAGTTTACACGCAATCAGCGCGTAGCCCATCCCTGCTTATGCAGATATTGCAGAATAAACGGACGGCTCTCTTTAACAATAGTCCGACGGATATGGTCGCTCCAGGTATCGCGACGCGTATTGCTGCCGCGAGAGAGATAATACTGCGCTATCTGCTCGTCATATTCCGCAAGCACCGCGTCGTCCACCGGCTGATAGTGATTTTCATGCACCAGCATCGCCGACGGCATGCGCGGTTTCACCTCCGGGTTATCGTCCGGCCAGCCAAGGCACAGGCCAAACAGCGGCAGTACGTGCTGCGGGAGCTTCAGCAGCTCGGTTACCGCATCGATATTGTTGCGCAGGCCACCAATATAGACGCCGCCGAGGCCAAGGGATTCCGCCGCCACCAGCGCATTCTGCGCCAGAATCGCGGTATCGACGCAGCCCAGCAGCAGCTGTTCGGCGAGGCCCAGCTGAGCGTCCGGGCAGATTTGCAGATTGCGATTGAAATCAGCGCAGAATACCCAAAATTCAGCGGCCTGCGCTACGTGCTGCTGGCCGCCGCTCAGCGGGACCAGCTGTTGGCGTATTTCAGGGTCGGTAACGCGAATAATTGAGGAGCATTGTAAAAAACTGGAGCTGGAAGCGCCCTGCGCGCTGGCAATAATCGCGGCGCGCTGTTCGTCGCTTATCGGCGCGTCGGTAAAATGGCGAATAGAACGGTGGCTACGCAGCAGCTCAATGGTCGGCGTCATCTCGTTTTTCTCTGTCAGGCAATGAAGAAGGTGGGGTTTTCGTTTGCGTCAACTGCGGGGCAATCACTTTCGCCACTCGCCACATTAACGCCACGGCGGCCGGAAGCATCAGCAGGATCCCCGCGAAGATCATCAGCAGCGCCGCCGTTGGGCTGGAAAACGGCGCGGGCAGGCTGACGTACTGGTTGAGCGAGAGCCAGGCCAGGGTCAACAGCACCATGCCGATAATCTCGACTACCAGAATGCTTTTTGGTAATGCAGCGGGCGATCGCATAACGCTCCTTCGGTCAAAATCATGCACGCTCCCGGGCAAAAACCGGTCGCGTATCAGGGGAGTATAGCGGTTTCATCAGCAGAATATTTACCAAACATAGCCTTAAGCCATCGAAGCAAAAGGCAGAACCTTCTTTCCCTCCTCGACATAACGCGGCATGATACGCGGCATTCGCCATCCGGCTGAGGTTTAAGGAGAAGGACTATGTTTACGGTAATTTTTGGTCGTCCAGGCTGCCCCTATTGCGTTCGCGCCAAAGAGCTGGCGGAAAAACTGAGCAACGAGCGTGATGATTTTAACTATCGCTATATTGATATTCACGCAGAAGGCATCAGCAAAGCCGACCTGGAAAAAACCGTGGGTAAACCGGTTGAAACCGTACCGCAGATTTTTGTCGATCAGAAGCACATTGGCGGCTGCACTGACTTTGAAGCCTGGGCGAAAGAGAATCTCGGCCTGTTCGCCTGAGACGCCTCACTCCTCTGACGAGTGCCTGCGTCTGGTATCAAGCCAGGCGCAAATAAACAAAAAGCACAGCGCGCCCAGCGCGCACCAGAACACCGCGCTAAACAGCCACGCCAGTTCCTGCCAGAAAGAACGCTCGGTCACAAAGAAAAGCCGCATAACCACCAGACAGACAGGTGCAGCCAGCATCGCGCCGATAAGCGGACGCAGTACCCGCTGCCCGGGAGAGAGGCAGCTTGCCGCCGCACCGGGGAGCAAAAAGAACAGCAGCCCGAGCTCAGGGTGACCGGTAGCCCGAAAGGCGCCTTTCATATGTAACAGTAGTGATAAACAAACCACGATAAATAGAAAGAACCCACAGATAATACCGGCCCAAGCACGCTCAGATTTCACGACATCCTCCTGATTTTGCCTCTAACCAACTTCCACTTCGCCCAGTCAGATAAAGATTCTGGCAATCCATGCCAATAAAAGATCCCGTCAATGTAAACACGATTGTTACTAGCCGCAGCCTCCAGGAAAGATTAAACTGTCGACTATATTTTGCTGGTTATAACGGGATGCCAGAATAGCGTTCGGGACAACGCGAACACTGGACCAACCTTAGACCAAATAACCATTTCCTTCAACAACTTACTAGTAAATGAGAAGTTGGCTTTCGTGAATATAAACGTCGCAGATTTGTTAAACGGGAATTACATCCTGTTATTGTTCGTTGTGCTTGCATTAGGACTCTGCCTCGGGAAACTGCGTCTCGGGTCGGTACAACTTGGTAATTCCATTGGCGTTTTAGTGGTTTCCCTATTATTAGGGCAACAGCATTTCAGTATTAACACTGATGCCCTCAATCTCGGCTTTATGCTGTTTATTTTCTGCGTCGGCGTGGAAGCGGGGCCCAACTTTTTTTCTATTTTTTTTCGCGACGGCAAAAATTACCTGATGCTCGCGCTGGTGATGGTCGGCAGCGCGATGCTGATCGCCATGGGGCTGGGTAAGCTCTTCGGCTGGGATATCGGCCTGACGGCCGGGATGCTCGCCGGCGCCATGACCTCCACGCCCGTGCTGGTGGGCGCCGGGGATACGCTACGGCACTTCGGCATGCCCAGCGACCAGCTCGCCCTCTCGCTCGATCATCTGAGCCTCGGCTATGCGCTGACCTACCTTATTGGCCTGGTCAGCCTGATCGTCGGCGCCCGCTATATGCCGAAGCTGCAGCATCAGGATTTGCAGACCAGCGCCCAGCAGATCGCCCGCGAGCGCGGCCTCGATACCGACTCCCGGCGCAAGGTCTATCTGCCGGTGATCCGCGCCTACCGCGTCGGTCCGGAGCTGGTGGCGTGGGCTGATGGTAAAAACCTGCGCGAGCTGGGCATTTACCGCCAGACCGGCTGCTACATTGAGCGCATCCGCCGCAACGGCATTCTCGCGAACCCGGACGGCGATGCGGTGCTGCAGATGGGCGATGATATCGCCCTGGTGGGTTACCCGGATGCCCATGCCCGCCTCGACCCAAGCTTCCGTAACGGCAAAGAGGTCTTCGACCGCGATCTGCTCGATATGCGCATCGTCACCGAAGAGATCGTGGTCAAAAACCACAATGCCGTCGGCCGTCGCCTGGCGCAGCTGAAGCTGACCGATCACGGTTGCTTCTTAAACCGCGTTATCCGCAGCCAGATCGAAATGCCTATCGACGATAACGTGGTGCTCAACAAGGGCGATGTGCTGCAGGTCAGCGGCGACGCGCGTCGCGTTAAAACCGTCGCGGATCGTATCGGCTTTATCTCCATCCACAGCCAGGTGACCGACCTGCTCGCCTTCTGCGCCTTCTTTATCGTTGGCCTGATGATCGGCATGATCACCTTCCAGTTCAGCTCGTTCAGCTTCGGCATCGGTAACGCCGCCGGTCTGCTGTTTGCCGGCATTATGCTCGGTTTCCTGCGCGCCAACCATCCGACGTTTGGCTACATTCCGCAGGGAGCGCTGAATATGGTGAAGGAGTTCGGCCTGATGGTGTTTATGGCTGGCGTGGGGCTCAGCGCGGGCGCCGGCATAAATAACGGCCTCGGCGCCGTCGGCGGTCAGATGCTGGCGGCGGGCCTCATCGTCAGCCTGGTGCCGGTGGTTATCTGCTTCCTGTTCGGCGCGTACGTGCTGCGCATGAACCGGGCGATGCTCTTCGGCGCCATGATGGGGGCCCGTACCTGCGCGCCGGCGATGGAAATCATCAGCGATACCGCGCGCAGCAATATTCCTGCGCTGGGATACGCGGGGACCTACGCCATCGCTAACGTGTTGTTAACCCTGGCAGGTACGCTGATTGTCATCATCTGGCCGGGGCTACAGTGAATTTTTTAAGAAAAAAAACGCGCATACGCAGAACTTTTTTTGCTGGCATCAGTCATAAGTAGTGCCACTGCTTTTCTTTGATGTCCCCATTTTGTGGAGCCCATCAACCCCGCCACTTAGGTTCAAGGTTGATGGGTTTTTTGTTTTCTGCGCCCCGCTCACGCTCCCGCCAGCCGGTCTACCATCAGTCGAATCGCTTCTCTCGATAGCGGCGCTCTGTCGGTCACGAAGTGCAGCGTCATGCCCTCGATAAAGGCGTCAAGCCCGCGGGCCGTGGCCGGTTCAAACCACTGCTCAAGAGTCTGCTGGCTGCGCAGCATCCAGTTCTGCATGACCGCTTTTAAATTCGGCTGGCTGCTGCAAAAAGCATATAGCTGATACATCAGCTCCATATTGCGCGCGGTGGTCACCTGGGCGCTAAAAATCAGCTCCGCAATGGCGTCACAGGCCTCTTCGCGGCTATGCACATCGGCAAAAAACTGCTGATACTGCGCCGACATCTGGCCGGTAAACAGGCTGAACGCCTCTTCGACCAGCGCCTCAATGCCGCTGAAATAGTAGGTCAGCGAGCCCAGCGGCACGCCCGCGCAGGTGGCGATTTTCCGGTGCGTGACCGCGTGGATACCGTGTATCGCGATCGTGTCCAGCGTCGCCTGCAAAATCCGCTCCCGCCGCTGCGGGTCGTTTGGTCGACGGGCCATCCCCTTTTCCTCTTTCATTAAAACAGATGCTGAATCCCACGGCGTACGCGTCAAATATGCCTCAGGCTGAATCGAATCATAGAGGTCAATAAAAAAGCATTCCGCGGCAGCCTGCCTGGATGTACAAATGTACACAACCTTGCTACTGTTGTCTGCATCTCTTCACTCTCGGGCATTTACGGATGACAGCGCAAACCTCCCGCAGAGCCCTCCAGCTAAGGCTGTGGGCGCTCTTCATGTTCTTTTTTATCCCCGGATTACTCATGGCCTCATGGGCGACCCGCACGCCGGCGATTCGCGATCTGCTCGCGCTATCGACGGCGGAAATGGGGATTGTATTATTTGGACTTTCAATAGGTTCGATGAGCGGCATCCTCTGCTCAGCGTGGCTGGTCAATCGATTCGGCACCCGTAAAGTAATTCGCGCCACCATGTCCTGCGCGGTGGTCGGCATGCTGGTGCTCAGCGCCGCGCTATGGTTTACCTCGGCGGTGCTGTTTGCTATCGGCTTAGCCATCTTCGGCGCCAGCTTTGGCTCCGCGGAAGTGGCCATTAACGTCGAAGGCGCCGCCGTTGAACGTGAGATGAATAAAACCGTCCTGCCGATGATGCATGGTTTCTACAGCTTCGGTACGCTCGTCGGCGCCGGGATTGGTATGGCGGTAACCGGCTTCGGCCTGCCCGCCGCGCCGCACATCCTGCTGGCGGCACTGGTGGCCGTCGCCCCCATTGCTATCGCCATTCGCGCGATCCCTGAAGGCACCGGCAAAAATGCGGCGGAAGCGGCGCGCCATGAAGGCAAAGGCCTGCCGATATGGCGCGATGCCCAGCTGCTGCTGATTGGCGCGATCGTCCTGGCCATGGCCTTTGCTGAAGGCTCCGCCAACGACTGGCTGCCGCTGCTGATGGTTGACGGCCACGGCTTCAGCCCAACCTCCGGCTCGCTGATTTACGCAGGCTTCACCCTCGGCATGACCCTTGGCCGCTTTACCGGCGGCTGGTTTATTGACCGCTACAGCCGGGTGACGGTGGTTCGCGCCAGCGCGGTAATGGGCGCCCTGGGCATTGGCCTGATTATTTTCGTCGATAACCCGTGGGTCGCCGGTCTCTCCGTACTATTATGGGGCCTCGGCGCGTCGCTGGGCTTCCCGCTGACCATTTCTGCCGCCAGCGACACCGGCCCCGATGCGCCGAAGCGCGTCAGCGTGGTGGCGATTACCGGCTACCTCGCCTTCCTCGTCGGGCCGCCGCTGCTGGGCTTTCTCGGCGAACACTTCGGCCTGCGCAGCGCCATGATGGTGGTGCTGGCACTCGTGCTGGTCGCGGCCATCGTCGCCCGCGCGGTAGCGAAGCCCCAATCTGAACCCGTGATGGAGAACAGTTAATGAGCATCAAATTGATTGCGGTAGACATGGACGGCACCTTTCTGAGCGATGCCAAAACCTATAACCGTCAGCGCTTCCTCGCCCAGTATCAACGGATGCGCGAGCAGGGCATCCGCTTCGTCGTCGCCAGCGGCAACCAGTATTACCAGCTTATCTCCTTCTTCCCCGAGGTTGCCCATGAGATCGCCTTTGTCGCCGAAAACGGCGGCTGGGTGGTCAGCGCCGGCGAGGACGTGTTTAACTGCCGGATGCCGCAGGAGCATTTCAATACTGTTATCGACCATCTCCAGACGCTGACCAACATTGAAATCATCGCCTGCGGTAAGCGCAGCGCTTATACCCTCAACCAGTATAATGATGAGCTGAAAGCGGTCGCGGCGAAGTATTATCATCGCCTCGAACTGGTCGACGACTTTAATCATATTGCTGATGATGAAATTCTGAAGTTCGGCCTCAACGTCCCGGACCAGCTGATCCCGCAGATACAGCCGAAGCTGCACGCTGCGCTTGGCGATATGGTGACCGCGGTCGCTACCGGCTACGGCAGCATTGACCTGATTATTCCCGGCGTGCATAAAGCCAACGGACTGCGCATCCTGCAGGAACGCTGGGGGATCGAGAACCATGAAGTGGTGGCGTTTGGCGATAGCGGCAACGATATCGAAATGCTGCAGCATGCCGGCTTCGGTTTCGCCATGGCCAACGCCGCCGCGCCGGTGAAGGCCGTCGCCGGCTACCGCGCGCCGCACAATAACGAAGAAGGCGTGCTGCATATTATTGATAAAGTGCTTAATCGCGAAGCGCCGTTCGCCTAGGCCGCGCCTGCTGCGGCGCGTAACGTCGCAGCAGGGCATCTGAAGATTACTGCGGTTCGAGGGAGCTGCCTACGCGTTTATCCTTCAGGAAGTAGACCGTCATCGCCAGCCAGAGCACCCCGCTCAGCAGGTTGAGCAAGCTGAAGAGCCCGCTGCCGCCAGCCTCATAGGCGTGCTTGCTCACTTCGATACCCACGGTAAAGATCAGCATTTGCAGCATCCCCATCGCCGCCGACACCGTTCCCTTGCTCATCTCGCTGGCAAACAGCGTCAGGCGTACCAGCCCGGCGTTAGCGAGCCCAATCCCGAAGGCGTAAACGCTCAGCCCGGCGGTCATCCACAGATACGCGTGGGTTGACGCCACCGTCGCGATGGCGGAGATCAGCAGGCCGATCATAATCGGCCAGCCGCCGAGAATAATCAGCGAACGCACCGTCTTGCGGGAAGTCTGGCGCGCCAGCACCAGGTTACCGGCAATCAGCGCGCCAAATATCGGCACCTGCAGCAGACCATACTCGTAGCTGGTCGCCTGCTCGCCGCTGATGATGATCACCGGCGATTGGGCAATCCACGCCAGCAGCGGCAGGCTGACAAAACCGGTGGCCAGCGCGCCGGCGACAAAACGCAGGTTTTTCAGCACCTCACGATAATCACGCCCCAGCTCTTTAACCGATAGCTTCTCGCCCATGCGGGTGGCGGTTTCCGGCATCGCCTTCTGTAGCCCAAAAAAGGCGATAGCGGCCAGCACGGCAAACAGGACAAACATCATCTCCCACGGCAGGAGATGAACCCAGGCCGCGCCCACCAGCGGCCCAAGCAGCGGCGCAATCAGCGCGACGTTGGCCATCAGCGCCGTGATCTTGATGCACACCGCCTCTTCAAAAGACTCCTGTATCGCCGCATAGCCAACCGCACCGATAAAGCACAGGCTGATGCCCTGCAAAAAGCGCAGCAGCGTGAACTGCTCAATCGTCTGCGCCAGCAGCGTCGCCAGGCAGGTCACGATAAACCACACCACCCCGGTCAGCATGACCGGACGGCGGCCGATGCGATCCGAAAGCGGCCCCAGCAGCCACTGCAAAAACATACCGCCAGCCAGATAGGCGGTCATTGAGGTCGGAACCCACTCATTGCCCACGCCAAACTCTTCCACCACCGAGAGCATTCCCGGCTGGATCATGTCATTGCCGATATAGGTGGCGAATTCGTATAACACCAGGCACAGCGGAAAGAGCAGCGCCTGACGTCCGAGGCGTTTGCCTGAAAGCGAAGAATTGTGCATGAAATCTCTTATTTAAATAAAACCGCGCAAAGTTTAATGAAAGTCGTGCCGGGGAGATAGTGAATTGTGAGCGATGAAGAGAAATATCGCCACGCAGAGACCGCGTCGCCATCACCGAATGAAAATCCCACTGTATATATTTCGTTTATGTTTCAATTAGATTACAGGCTATATACTCCTTTACTCAGTCTGTTAACGAAGCCACATACGCACTTTCATTCATAACAAACTGATAATTAAGACAATACTGCTTTACCTTATTGCCACCGTTTTTTAAGGTGGGCGGCTTGTTGCTAACGGACCCAAGAGCCTGGATGTATGCTGGAAAATATTAACTACTCGCTGTTTGCATTCCTCAATGCCACCCCCGCGTCGCCGTGGTGGGCAATTGAAATCGCGACGTTTATCGCCAAAGACCTGATTATTACTGTGCCATTATTGGTATTCGCCTTATGGCTTTGGGGGCCAAACCAGCGTCAGCTAGTATTTAAGGTGATGATGGCGCTCGCGATTAGCCTCACGCTTTCATGGATATTCGGCGTGTTTTTTCCGCATGAACGTCCGTTTGCCGCCGGTGTGGGCTATAACTTTCTGCATCATTCACCCAATAACTCCTTCCCAAGCAATCACGGTACTATCTGCTTTACCTTTGCGCTGGCCTTTATGTTCTGGCACCGCCTGTGGTCGGGCACGCTGCTTATCGCCGTTGCCTGCGCGATTGCCTGGTCCCGGGTCTATCTCGGCGTTCACTGGCCGATGGACATGCTGGGCGGGCTTCTCACCGCGATGATTGCCTGCCTTAGCGCCCAACTGCTGTGGCAAAGCGGCGGAAAAACCCTCTATCAGCATCTGCAGCGGCTGTACCGCCTGTTCTTTTCGCTGCCGATTCGCAAAGGCTGGGTGCGCGAATAGACGTTCCTGACCAGCCGGTAAAGTTGCGGCAGCGCCCGATTCCTGCGCGTGACTAAGCCTCTTCCGGCAGGTAAAATCGCCGCTGACGCCCTGTCAATGCAGGGCGCTTTCAGCTTAGAGGGAATATGGAAACTCGTCGTGACGAACGCATCAGCCAGCTTATTCAGGCACTCAAGCGCAGTGATAAACTCCATCTAAAAGAAGCGGCCACCCTGCTTGGCGTGTCAGAGATGACCATTCGTCGCGACCTCAACGGCCACAGCGGCCCGGTCGTGTTGCTGGGCGGCTATATCGTTCTGGAGCCGCGCAGCGCAACGCACTATCTGCTGAGCGATCAGAAAACGCGCCTTGTGGATGAAAAACGCCGCGCAGCCCGCCATGCGGCAAAGCTGCTTGAGCCCCACCAGATGGCCTTTTTTGACTGCGGGACCACCACGCCGTGGATCATCGACGCCATCGATAGCGCCCTGCCCTTTACCGGCGTCTGCTATTCGCTCAATACCTTTCTTTCCTTACAGGAAAAGCCCCAGTGCCGCGCGATTTTGTGCGGCGGCGAGTTCCACGCCAGCAACGCCATTTTTAAACCGCTAAGCCTGCAGGATACGCTGAGCCACCTGTGCCCGGACATCGCGTTTTATTCCGCCGCGGGCGTCGATTGCGAGCAGGGCGCGACCTGTTTTAACCTGGAAGAGCTGCCGGTCAAACACTGGGCGATGAAAAGCGCTCGCTACCACGTGCTGGTTGTCGATCACAGTAAATTCGGCAAAGTCCGGCCGGCGCGGATGGGGGATTTATCGCAGTTTGACGTAATAGCCAGCGACGTCTGTCCGGATGACGATCTGCTCGCGCTGGCGAAGGAAAAACAAATTTCACTGCTTTACTAACCGCGCCCCGCAGGGCGCGGCCTGCATTTTAAGAGAACCAACCGCCGAACCAGCCGTGCAGTTTCATCAGCACGAAATCGATCATCCGGCTAAAGAAACCGCCTTCGTTTACCGCTTCCATCACAATCAGCGGCCGCTGCTCAATGGTTTTATCATTCAGTTTAAAGTCGATGGTGCCGACAACCTGCCCTTTGGTCAGCGGCGCGGTCAGCTGCGTATCGTTCAGGGTGTAGCTGGCCTTGAGGTTTTTCAGCTGGCCTTTCGGCAGCGTGATGGAACCCGCCTCGCCCGCCCCCAGCTTCGCTTCACTGCTATCGCCAAACCAGACGCGCTGGGTAATGAAGGTGGCATCGGGTTTAATCGGCGTCACGGTTTCATAGAAGCGGAAGCCCCAGGTCAGCAGTTTTTCTGATTCGTTAAAACGGATACGGTCAGTTTTGGTGCCGAGCACGACGGCAATCAGGCGCATATCGTTTTGCGTCGCGGAAGAAACCAGATTGTAGCCCGCCCCGGCGGTGGTCCCGGTTTTCACCCCGTCAGCGTTGAGGTTCGTGCTCCACAGCAGGCGGTTGCGGTTCGGCTGGCGGATTTTGTTGAAGGTGAACTCTTTTTCTTTATGGATCGCATACTCTTCCGGCACGTCATGGATCATCGCTTTGGTGAGCAGCGCCATATCGCGGGCGGTACTGAACTGGCCCGGCGCGTCCAGACCGTGCACGGTCATAAAGGTGGTGTTGGTCAGGCCCATTTTCTGCGCATAGCCGTTCATCAGGCTGACAAACGCGTCCTGGCTGCCCGCCACGTAGTCGGCTATCGCGATGCTGGCGTCGTTGCCGGACTGAATGATGACGCCCTTGTTAAGATCTTCTACCGACACCTGCATCCCCGGCTTGAGGAACATCACCGAAGAGCCGCGCAGCGCCGGGTTACCGGTGGCCCACGCATCGCGTCCGATGGTCACCATATCAGTAGACTTAATCTTACCCGCCTTTAACGCCTGGCCAACAACGTAGCTGGTCATGATTTTGGTCAGGCTCGCCGGGTCGAGTTTTTCGTCGGCATTGCCTTCGCTGAGCACTTTGCCGCTGGCATAGTCCATCAGGATCCAGGCTCGCGCGTCAATGGATGGCGCATCGGGGAGTTGTTCCGCAGCCTGCACCGCAGGCGCAACGAGAAGTAAAAGCGCGCAGCCTGCCGCGAGGCCGCGAAGGGAAAAAGCATCATGCGTCATAAGAGCCACCCAAGTATCCTTTCCAAACAAAAATATGCCGCCACACTCGTTCCGCGCCGCAGCAGCCGGTGAGTAAAGCGTACAAATGACCTTAAAGAAACAGCGAGTTGGTAAAGTTTTTAAAGTTTACGCAATAACCTCGTCCGGTGCTGCAAACAGCGCAATTTTTTTGATCGCGGTTGCCTAAATATTAACTTTATTATGGCATGCAAAAAAATAGTTTAGCAAATTCAACGTTCTGCATTTTTTTCAACAACTTAACTTTATTGACTTCTGGTCAAATGTGGACAAATGCGGACATTTGATTGCCCCAAATCGTGCCCCAAACGTTATTCTGCCCCAAAATTTGCCCCAATTTTACCCCCTAAGGGTCTGAGGCAATAACCATTCTCATAGCTTACAAATAACCCATTAAGGGGTTGCAAGTTGACTACTTTGCCAGCAGGTGCTTATGGGCGATTAATGAGATACGTTTCTTGCGCTACTACTGCTCACGGTGACTCCCGGTAAGGATTTTGCAGCCCGGCCTAAGGCAGTGTTGAAAGCAATTAAAGTGACTGGCCGACATTCATACTTTACCCGGTTCGAATGACTCTGAAACACAAAAACATCCTCTGGATACCTTTCCCGTCGCCGAGTTATCATCGCCATCGCCCTAGGTGGGATTTCAACGCGCAGCGCTTTCAGTCTCCCCCGCTCTCGTATCAGTATTGAATCATTATCTATGTCATCGTACCGAAGCGCCAACAGCCTACCCGCACTAAGGCTCGTATGGAAAATCAATGCCCACAAATCAGCCCAAGTATCTGAGTTGTTGGCAAGTTGACTATTTATTACCAAAAATTGCGCGAACGTTAACGTTTTCTTACTACTCACAGTTAACCAATCTTTCATCTATTATTCGTGAGGTTATTATCTCAGATGTTAATTTCAGGCAACAGTAGTTAACGTGCGGTTAATCACACTCCCCTTCAAACAGGGGTAGTATCCAGCCTCAAGCTGTTGATCGTGTGCATAGCAACTCCGAGCACTTCAACAGTTCCAGGCCCCCTTAAGTAAAAACATACCCATGCAACCGGAACTTTAACTTAACTGTTCAGACCAGAATTATCTGGAAACATCAGGAATTTTCTCAGAAGATATACTCCGCGCGGAGACGCACACAGCAATAATGTCATGAAGTTTTTTTCCCCTGAGTGTGCCTGCTCCGGGGATTTTTTTATCAAACAGGACTTGTATACTGTCTCAAGTCGTTAATCGCATGGGTTGCGACTCCGAGCAATTCCACGTCTTTCAGCGCCTCACCTTCAATGCTCTCGCCTTCGGCTGTAATAAAAGAGCGGCCCATCAATTTTGCAAACTGCAGTTCGCCAGCCAGGCGGATAAGAAGGACGCTTCCTTGCGTCACCTTCAGCGATAAATCGAGAACGACATAGCCGCGATCAGTCTCTATAACCTGAGAGTTCGCGCCAATATTGCACGCAGCCGTGACAGTCAGTCTCTGCTCAACATAGTCGGCAGCAGGTGAAGGAAACGAACTTACCATCATTACATGATCCTCCCCATATTCCTTAAAATCCAAAGCCTGTTTTCGGTGTGGCCCGGAGTTTTGTCAGCGAAGCAGCTTTGATAGCGCTCTATCCACCGATTAGCATCAGAGTGTGAGAAGTGAATGCCGCGCTGCTGTAATGATGAAACGAAATCCCGTGTGTGTAAGTATTGATATCCCTTTGAGTTGCGCAAAACTGACTCGCGAAACGCCTGGTTTATGTCTGTTTGTCTAAGCACGATCTTCCCTCGCATAATCACTGTTTATACATACAGTAGTTTTATCGAAAGGGAAGATCAAGAGAGGTTGCGGCTATCAATTTCAATGACAGCCGCAATGTTCTGTTTGCTATTGAATTGCCGTCCGTGGCAAAGAATTAAACTTCTTTGACAGAAACCCAGGCTATCTCGATCTGCTTTGCTGTCTCTCCCAAAAGTGTAAGCCGTAATGCGTTTGTTGCGGCTGCATTTGCCCCTACCGCCCAGTACCGTATTTTGTGCTCCATCCATCCCAGCCCCACTGGCAGGCTGTATTGCATCGCCAGCGTCTCTTTTCCGTCGGCCTGCTGCCCGATAAGAAGCCTTAACTCGGCAAAATCCTGAGAGTCTGACGTTATTGGGGAGGTTGAAAAATCGGACGCTGAACTGAAGAGGGGGAGCCATCGACGACACCAGATTTTTATTTCCAGCTCGACGGCATCCTGTTCTGTGGGGGCCATAAAGTCCTGAGACACAAAATTTGTATCATCAACCGCCACAACCTTTGTGCATCCTGCCGGAGGATTCCCGCCCGCCGGGACATAACGCGGCACACTTCCAATACGATTCCATGAGGCAATTTCCGTATCACCAAAGCGAGTCTGCGAAAGCAGCTCACTCCCGCGGGCTCGTTTTTCCTGCGATTGCCAGTTATTGACCTGCTTGCTATCTCGCCCTGTGTAATCAACATGGATGTCTGACAGGCTGAAATTCCCGGAAGCCACCAGTAAAAAGCTGATTTTATCCCCCTGCATAAATTTCACCGCATCACTTCCCGTCAGCGGTCCACTGATTTGCTGCCAGGCCGCAACCGGGCTGTTGAATGTGGCTTCCGGGCTGCTCTGGTCAGGTGCAACCAGATAGTTCAGTGCATAAATCGTTACTGAATCCCCTTTAGTTACCAGATTCACAGATGACACGCCCTCTCCGGACGACGGGAGGATAGCTTCCACCAGAGCAAAGTTTGTGAATGACAGAGAATTTCCCTGCGCCAACTGACCGTATTCAGAGTTGTAACGGGTCCGGTTTGCGCCGATATCGTTATTCAATACAGTCAAATCATCGAAGTAGGCCTGTTTCGCATCCGGAATGGCGGTATGGCCCAATGTGATCTCTTTGAACTTCTTCGCCCTCTCCAGAATATTTCCATAAACCAGATCGCTCACTGAGCTGATAGTGACGCCTGGCCGTGGCCGGAATATTTTAATTCCACTGCGCGGGCGCGGCATCGCATTAATACATTTTAATATTGGGGACCAGAGCTGGGAGTTGGTTCGTGTTCCTGGGTGAGAACCGGCCCATATGCGTGGTTCTGAGAAAAACTCAAAATTTCGCGCCTCAGTCGTGATATCCCAGAATTCTGCGCCCAGCGTATCCGCGACAGCTCTCATCTGTGCGTAGGCATACGGCTCGATTTGCGGGTGCTCACTGCAAATGATGGGTTTTGCTCCTAACGCGCGTACAGAGCGGACGACTCTCTCCATGTTGGCCTGCCAGTACCGCCAGTTTGTTGCGCGAATGGCCGCATCATTCGTCTGGCTGATAATCACCACGTGGCTGGCCCCCATGTCTCTGATGCCCCACCCAAATGTTTTGCTGTTATTCAGGATGCGATCGTTAATCATCAGATAGGTGTTGCCTGATACGCCATATGGCTCTATCCGCCAGTCTGTCAACGAAGACAGCACGGCGGCATAAGACTTATCTTTCAGTGCATGCATCGATTCGGAATAACTGTCCCCCGCAAAAACAGTTTTACTGCTGTTTTTGACGGTGATTTTTTCGCTGATGAACTCGGCAGGGGAAACTGAATACTGCCCGGCTACCAGCTTGGACATATTGCGCTCTGTCAGGCGGCGCAATATGGGATCCATAGTTATCGCGGTATCCGCAGCCATCAGGAAAAAACCGGTCGCGTAACGCTCAGACGTAGCCGGTGCAACACCTGACCCCACCCACAGAGTGTAAACGGGTGAAGCATAGGTACTAACCTGACCGGCCTGCCACACAAGATACAAGTTCGGCCCTACGGTTTTGATACCGCGCTCAGTGGTGTAGGTGATCTCAACCAGAGATGCACCATTAACCTGGAAAATCTGCGCCCGGGCGATACCTGCGACATCAGCAGGGTTCTCTGCATAAATCAGGAAATAGGCACCGACGTATTTCCCGCGCAGATCGGTAGTACTGGTATAGCCAACAAACTCCGTCGCTGACCCGTCGGTACGCCACTTAATTGCCCTGGTATATCCGCGATCCAGCAATGACTGCTGAGTGGTCAGGGATACATCAGCCGACCCACCACGAACCGGCGGATTCAGGCTTCCCCCATCCATGTCACCATACGTCAGCAGGTTGCGCTCGAAATTAAACTGCAGCACATCCTGGTTTGTAAAGCGCACCTGGTTCAACGTGTCCAGGTCGTTGACTACACGCTTGGCAACGTTGCGCTCTGTCAGGCTCCAGAGTAGCGGCTGAATATCGTAGTCCGTTGCTCCGACGGAAAGATAAAAGGCGGTGGCAAACCGGTTCGCAGTGACAGGCGCCGTCGACCAGCCCAGACAAAGTTCAGTGACTGGGTTGGTATACGCGTTAACGGTGCCCTTTGCCCAGAGCAGCCACAGGTAGTCGCCCACTTTACGCTTACCGATATCGTTGCTGTAGGTGATCTGCGCGAGATTCCCATCATTGCTCTGAAATATATTCGCGTAGTCCAGGTTATCAATATCAGCAGCATTCTCAGCATAGACGAGAAAATACCCGCAAACAGTTTTCCCGCGCAGGTCTGCATTACCGGTGCTGCGAATGAACTCTGTTCCGCCGATACGGGCTTGCAGGGCATTTTTATAGCCACGCTCAATTAACGTCTGCTGTGTAGTGAGGGCAACAACGGATGAGCCGGAGCGAATCAGCGGGTTCAGCGAACCACCATCAAGGTCGCCGAAGTTGATGATATTGCCGTGGTAATTGAACTTTTTATCCAGTTCGCGATGGTTGATTGCAAAGTCGCTGGCCGGGTATGGCGCGTCCCATTTCACGCTGTCGAGTGTCATCGCAGATTCACTGAACACGTAGCACAGACCCGTAATAAATCTCGAATCTGAGGGAGCCCCTAATCCTGCTTTACCAATATGCAGGTATCTGGCACTCCCGTCGGCAGGAACAAAAGCCAGGGTGCCATAGCAGCGGATATTTGCAGAAATGTCGCGACGGAAATTGACATAAGGAACCGCCGGGCTGGTGATGTTATTCAGGCCCGCGTCAGCCAGATATGAACACGTTGAATCTGCGCCAAAAGAACCATCAGCTGAGAATACCAGCGCTGACATCAGCACGTATTTACCATACAGCGGCTCAGGGATTTTTACCGGAGAGGCCAGCATGCTGGCATAGGTATCACCATCAGGAAGACGGACTCCATTTTTGCAACCAATTCCGAGCAGGTAGGTATCCGTAATGGCAACAAGTTTACCTGTTACATAGGATGACCCGGCATTTTTCATCTTCGGCGGCAGGCCTGAACGAAAGCCACCATCATCGAACATATTCGCCAAGCGCAAAGGAACTAAAGCTGTTTGTGACGGCATAGCTCTGTAAGTAGGCTCAAGCACTCCCCCATTATTAATCACTTCAAATGCCAGGGCTATATTGCCAGGGCTTCTCACATAGGTCGTTGACCCCTCGGGAATATTCGCAATATCCGCCTGCGCCGCCTCAATCGTCATGTACTGCTTACTCAATGGGATCAGGTTTTTCCTAACCTCATCGTTTTTCGCCATCATTCCGCGCCAGGTATCCAGATCAACGCCCGCGCGGTCCGGTTCGGTCAGCGCATCACCATTCACTAGCTTATCCAGACGCTCAGCGTTATCGAGCAGCACGGCGGGAGACGTGCTCCCCAGCTCCGGGTTAAAGGCCATGTTTTTTGCTCCAAAAAAGGCGTTCGCCCAAACGAGGGTTTGAGCGAAAAGAGTTAATAAGGGGTTTTTATGGGGTATTACGCGACGTCGCCGGGGTATGTGGCGTCGTCGTAGGCGTAGAACGATTCAAGATATTCGTTGGCGGTCACCTGACAGGTGCCGTCAGACTGTGGGGCAATTTCTGCCACCAGCGCATCATAGACATGCCGCGTTGAGCCGCAGAACACCAGCCGGATCGGCTCGATGGTTGCAGACGATAAATTGATTTTCAGCAGGTCATCAAACTCACTCAGATGCGGGACAGAAAGTTGATAATCCCCTGCTCTGGTCGCCACCATCAGACCGGAGGCCGAGCCATCCTGGTAACGGATCAGCGCGCGAGGGTTTTCAAAAGACCAGTCCAGCGGCTCCGTAACGGTGAAGGTCGTTGAACCGCCAGATGTTGTCATCTCCTCAACAAGACAGGAAATCGTGTTATTCCCCGGTATATCGTCGGTCAGCACAATACGATCGCCAACGTTGTAGCAGAGCGCGTCCATTTCGGTCGTCGTCTGGAACGTTACCCGCTGCTGCAGGTATTTCATCAGGCGCCGCATCCCGATTTGATAAGCGTGATCCTGGCTCAATACCCCGTCGAGTTTGTAATCCTCGATTTTCACCGGTGTGGGGTTATCGGGAGTGCGGCATTTAACCGTCTCTTCCGCCCAGGTGGTCCCGTTAATGTAAGTCACGTCAACGCCGTCGTAATCATCGTCAGATGGAGCAGTGAAACCACTCTGCAGCTCTTCGACCATCTCATGCGGGGTGATGACGCCTGTCCAGGGCTTAATCCCTTCCCGGTTTACTGTCGCCAGGCCATCACTCAGCAGAAAACGTGACTTGCCGGCGTTGGTGATCTTTTGCAGCATTTCCAGTGCCGAGATACTGTCGCCGGTAGCGAAATCAAAATACTCTCCCCGCGGCGTCCAGTACGCAGACTCCAGTGCGTTAATGGTATCGACATCCATCTCCAGCCCCAGCGAGTTCCCGACATGGAGCAGCGCCCCCGAAATGGTTCTGGCCGTTCCGGTTTCATAGGCACGCGTCCCCACAACGTTTACGCGGCGGTCAGACTGCGCCGCCAGTTTACCGCCCGTCTCGACGGTCACCGCCATCAGCGACACTCCGGGATAGGATGAAGGACGCGTCAGCAGGCGCCCGCGCAGTGCCTGCCAGTACATCGAATCCCTGGCATTATTGGAGCCCTGCTCGTTGCGCCGTCGGCAGCGAACCTCTACAAGCCCCGGAGAAGCGAGTGTGATCCGCTCAGTAAAGCCCAGACCGTTAACGTTTTTCAGCGCGTACTCGCCCTGTTTACTGACCCACCCAGAGCCGGAGCCATAAATCCGGTACTGAATTTCCCACTCAACATGCCGGAGTCGCTTTTTTCCCTTGCTGTCAAAACCGCAGATGCCGTTCGGAAAGGAAAAATTCACTTCGAACATATCCACGGTTTCATTTTCAGGACAGACAAGGTACGGACCCAGCCAACTCAGCGTGTCGTTGAGCCCGGTTGCCTCGTAGTCGATCATCGTCCTGGCGGTGAATCCCGGCCATGACTCATCAACGGTACCGTTAAACAGACGCGCCACCGTCGCCGTCGTGCCGTCAGCTGACACAATCCGGTACTCATTCCCGCGGTGAGCAAGTGAAAGCCGTTGCACGCCTTCAGGCATGCCCGAAAATGCGGTTCCCGTGGCGCTGCTATAGGCGAGCGTCACATTTGCCGTTACCGCCGGGCTGCCACCGGTTGATGCCGTGCCGGAGGTGTAAACCGGGGCATCACCGAAAACGGCAGCAGGCAGCGAGGATGATGTGATTGCTCCTCCCGCGAACGGACTGGCCGCCTCGGTTATCAGTACAGTGCCGCCGTTATCCTGCGCGACCAGGCCGGAACCAGTCAGCCCTTCGGTGATGGCCGCCAGCAGTCCAGACATCGACACATAGTTCGCCACCAGAGACACCGAGTAAGCGATCCCCTGCCACGTGATCGTGAACGTGCTGGAGCTGGTCGAAAAGTCGTAGGTGGTAGGGGCTGCGCTGGCCTGTACTTTAGCAGCGCTGCCACCAACGCCGGGGACGGCGGCCTGACCCGATGTATATGACGCAATAAACAGATCGTAATCGACGCTATTGAAACTGAGCGTCACCGGCATACCGACCACCGGCGCGATCTCTGTCAGAAGAGGACTGGCGATAACGCTGTACCCGGCCGCCGTTGATATCTGGTAATTGGCAGGAGCCTTTATCTCAACAATCGCGCCTTCTACCCAACTATCCGGCAGAGAATTGTCGTTCTCGTCGTCATCATCACCATCATCCGTGTCCAGCCCGGTAAACGTTACGTCTGCTCCGGTCACGGTCATGCTGTCTGCGATAATGTCGTCCGCATCCGGCGACGTCTGGGCCATGTCCAGCCCGGTACCGGATGACGTCCCGCCCACCTCGGTAGAATTGAACCAGTTTTCACTGCGCTCATCGCCGGAAACGTCCGCACCAGGGGGGTAATGCGTGCTGCTGAATCCCGGCAGGGTCGATGCAGGCGTACTGCCAACGCGGATATCGCCATTGGTATAATCCAGAGTTCCGACACCAAGGCACAGCAGCATCTGTACGCGCATTTTCGTTGGATCGGCAGCATCGAACCGGGTAACGGGCTGCACAACATAATCCGGATAAATACGCACGCGCCCAAAAACTTCACGAATCGCATCACCCAGTTTCGCGCTGTTTGCTTTCGCGGGGTTCAGGTCGAGGCTTCGTCCGGTGGATGACGTGTAGCCACCGGCGTCAAGGCCACTCATCATGAAAAGAGAATAAGCGGCGGTTGCGACAGCTACACCCACAGCGATCCATCCAAGTGTCACCGGGTCAAATGGGACTGGATACATCCGCACATCGCTTGCGGGACTGATTGCCTGAGACGACCAATCCTCTGATGCGATGGGAACGCCGTCCACATCAATGGCCAGCGGCGGTATTTTTTTGTCGGTGTAATTTTCTACATTTTTCACCAGCCACTCTCGAATAGTCATACAGCTATGTTCATGGGTTTCAAGAGGCTCTCCCGGCAAGCGGGATGGATAAAATTTTATAGTCACTTCCAGAACTCCACTCGGACATAGCGGCGCTTAAAGCGACTCAGCGGCAGGAACGTCACATTAGTGGCGCTCCCACACTCTGCAACCATCAGTTCGCCATTTAATTTCACCACAACAGCAACATGCGTCACCGTCGAACCAGAGAAACAAGCCACTCCAGCCCCCTCGCAAGGGTCAGAACGTTCCAGTGTTAACATTAACTTCCGCGCTTCACGATCAAGGCCGCCACCGTCTTTAGTCACCCCGGCGAAATCGGGCCATTCAGGCAAGTTTAGATCCCGGCGAATTTCATTGACCAGGCCAAAACAGTCGAGTTGCGGATACACTCTGCCGCCCTTCAGCCAGGTGACTGAAAGGTATTTGTCAGGGTTAAACATTGGGATTCCTTAGCTGATGTAACGCAGACCGGGGAATAAAGGGAGCGTATAACGGTATCGCGGCCAGGCTGTATCGAGGACATTCATATAGCCCGCGGTGATCTGCACCTCTGTCGCTGTCCAGTAGCCAGATTTGACCTGCAGCGTATACGGTACCGCTGCAGGCGCCGCTAAATCTGTGGAGATATAACTCCGGTAAGTCAGCGACGCCGAAAGGCGGTTCCCCAGCGCATTGCGGATCGCCGTGGACACAACGCCGTCGATATTGCACAGAGCGAATTTCAGGTCCTGCGTTCCGTCCTCATTACGCGCCGGCAGCGCAATATCCAGCGCGCAGGCGGTAAACGTTACGGTCTCGCCGTTCTCCGTCGTCGCGGTGATGTCCTCATAACCCTGGCAGAGGTAGTGAACATCAGAACCGATAGTTATCTGCAGCGTTTCAATAATGACCTCCGACCCGCTGCTGGCGTAGAGGCGATTAAGTATCGTCATGTTTTGGCCACTCCCTGTTGAGTGCAATATCGAGTAGTGAACTACCTGCAACCCACTCAGGATAATTACCCCATGGCGGCGGCAGGAGTGGACGCTCCCATAATTCAAGAGTTGCGGTGTACTGCCAGTAATTTCCGCCTGTCAGCGCAGGTCCATCATAGATGTCCGTGAACCGGCAAACCTTTGACGACTCACCTCCAGGCGTTCGCAGGTTCATATTGAACCATGATGCGCCATCAGATAAGGCATCCCGAAACCATGCTTCAAATGCCTGGGCCTGAACATCTGTCAGTAGCCAGGTAACACTGGCCTGGGTAGGAGTGGAGGTATAACGGCGCCTTTGCCTTGCCCTCCCTGTAGTGAGCTGTGTTCTGATTATCGGGCTTGTAGGTGTTAGCCCATATCCCTCTTGCAAAGGGACGGGCAAAACATCGTGCGGATAGTAGATAGTGCTTGTTATGGCCATCAGGTTAACTTCCTCCCGGTGCTCCAACCACTTCCCATGGCCTTACCTATTTTCCCTGTCCCTGTTGCGATCTGGTTTGCACTCAAATTGAGAGCCTCCTGAACTGCTTGCTTTTGTGTCTCTTTCAACAGAAGAAGCGTTCTCTGGTCTGGATCACCATTTACAGTTGTGCTGATATGCACATCCGGGAGCTTCCCACCAGTAGTGTCTTTGCTGACTCTATCCAGGGTGGCATCAAGTTTTGCACTGGTTTTAGCAGTAGTAACTCGCTCGCCTTTTTGCAGGAGCCATGTACCCGTCTCTGGGACACTATCAAGCCCATCGTGGGCCATCCCCACAGCAGAAATATTGGATACGATACTCGCTGTTGAGGCTGCAACACTTGCCATAGCTACGAGGTTGTAGGGAAATGGGTTTGCGGCCGCCATCGCGATCCCTTGCTGAATAGCAATAATTGATTGAGCTATAGCTGCAGCTTTTTGAACAGCAAATGCTGCTTTATATATGCCTGATTGCTCCCCAAAAGCAGTACGAGTCATATCAACCATTGATCCCAGACCATCAACAACACTACTTAACATCAGTTGATTGCGGGCATCGTCGAGCCTGTTCATTTCATCCTGGTGTTTTTTCTTTAACTCAAGTTCTCTGGCGTCCCATTCTTCATTAAGGTCAGCGCGTGCTTGTCGGTTCTGTTCAAGCAAATCAAGTTGGTTCTGATACCACTTTTCCTGCTCTTTCTGCGCATCATCGACTTTTCTTAGCTCACCGAGTTGCCCACCAAACATGGGGTCTATACCAGTAAAGTTAGGCATATCGGCAAATGAATCTTCGGTGATAGCTTTGGTTGCTTTTTTTACTTCTTCCTTGCTGACTCCGGGCAATCCCTGAATATCTTTCAGGACTTTAAAGCGTTCTTTCGTGGTTTTAAGGAGCTTTTCTTCAGGTGTTAATAACTCATCTTGTAAATCACGGAATTTTGACAGGGCATTGTATTTATCAATTTCAGATGCAAGCCCTTCCAGCCTAATCTGTTGCTCTTTATTAATACCTACAAGTTTTCCAGTAGATAAATCGAATCGCAGTTTTTCAAGCTCTGTGACTTCTTTCGTTTTACCAGTAAGTTGATCGGTTAATACAATCTGACGTAGATAGCTCTGCTCCACAGCTTTATAAGCATTATCAAGTTTATTTACTGGTGTTTTAGCAGGCTTACCATTCGTACTTCCCGCAGGTAGTGCAAACGGATTGTCAGTTCCTACTGTTGCAGCCTGAAGAGGTAGAGATACCCTGCTGGTATTAGAAAGTTTATCTCTTGTTTCTATAAGAGAAAGTAACTCATCATTGAGGGCTTTTGCGCTGTCATCTACTCCGGTAAGCCAACCAAACATCGACTCACCTTTAGAGTAAAAACCATTTCTTCCCTCAAGGCTTTTTTGCAAATAAGTAATACGTTCATTGACCTGGTCAATATTCGAGAGGTCAATTTTACCGCTAAGTGCCGCGAAACGGTTACCAGTGCTAGAGGCAAGTTGGCCAGCTCCCGCAGCAGCTTTTACAAGCCATCCGGCAAGCTTGGCAACTTCTGATACAAGATCAGAAATACCTTGAAGAACAACAGGATCAGTCAGTACATCATGAAGTTTATCAAGTGAACTCTGTAAAGGGTTTAGATCGACTTTAGCTAACCCTGCCGAAATCTCAATTTTGAGCCCAGCGACTTGAGCCTCCATATCTTCAAAGAGCTGGTTTACCTTCACTAAATCATCAATAGAGGATGGATCGGGAGCAACACCATAATCTTTAGCAAGATCAATAAACTGTTTAAGTTTTTTATTATTGTTATCAAACAAAGGAAGCAATTTTGAAAGGTCATTACCCAAACTTTCAAGAATCGTTGTTTTCTCGGCATTAGTACTAATTTTCTCTAGGGATTCACCTATAGCGAGCAATTGTTTATCCGGACTAACTTTTGATAGTTTTTCAGCTGATAATCCAAGGGCATTAAGTGCATCTACAGCTTCACCAGATTTATTTAATACTGCATCGCCAATTTTATCGCCAATATCCTTAAAGATATCAGCCATTTGATCACCCGATACACCAGCCTTTTCAGCGGCAAACTGCCAAGCGAGAAGCTCTTGAGTAGATAGCTGTAATGATTTAGCCCAGCGATCAGTTTCTGATATTTGCCTTGATGTTGATTTAAGCAATTGAAATCCGGAGGCACCTACAGCTAGCCCAGCAGCAATAGCAGCAGCCCCTATCCCTGTAAGCGCTGCACTAGATTTTGCCACATCATCTTGTACCTGCTTACTCCACTTGGCTGATGCACGTTCAGCTTTATCCATCCCTGAAACAAATCCACCAACTTTTGCAATCAAGTCGATAGTAAGAGTACCTAGTGACTTGCCAGCCATAAATTCTCCAAGAGAAAAAACCCGCTAAAAGCGGGCTTTATTTTAACAATTATCCTTTAACCTCCTTTTAAGGGTGGATACAAAATCTTTCCTTAATGAATCCGGGAGATCTCGTTCCAACCTATCGATTAAAGGCATGTTCATCAAAAGGATATCATTAACGCTACTTGAACCATGTTTTTTCAAAAACATAAGAGCTAGATTATCTACAGCCAATATATTTAGGCATGGCTCACCATCCTTTGAAGAAATAAAATCATTTGCAGAGCACGATTCTATTTTTGTGAAGTCTACTTCTGGTAATGAACGTTTTTTCCCTGAAAAAGATATAAAAATACCAGCAAGAAAAAGCACAATAGCAATTAATAAATAATTTTGCTGTTGTGCCATTAGCCCAAGGTTATTCACCCTTGAACCATCACCAACATCAACACTCACATCCATAAAGAACAATGAATATACTGCAAGAACTACGCCTACCAGCGATAACAACTGTCCTGAACTCTTCATATCATTCCCTCGTGATAATAGTTATCAAAAGGGTAGCAGGATTTTTAAAATCCCAAAACTACAATCACTCCCACGTTTTCATCGCGTCTTCAAGCGATACAGCTGATTCATTGATATGCGGGGCGAAGTCGCTGATCTTGTATGGCGGTGTGTTCGTAGACTTATTGATATTTGCCAGAACGGAAGCAACCAACGCTGCGCCCCACTCAGTACGCATCATAATGTTAAGCGGACCATACTTATCGCGGTACTTTACCCACACCTGAAACTCACGAAGGCTTATTCGCTCCTGAGCCTCAGCGATCGTTCGCCCACCGATGCCGTTCATGACTAACTCACACCAGAACTCGTCTTCTCCTGTGAGTTCGTATTCTTTCCCAGCTCGTTGACTTCCTGCATAGCCAATAGCAAAGCAACGACAATCGGGCCATCCAGTGCACCACGTTCTTCAGATGCAGTTCCAAGGATATCAGCCGCCGTGAAAATTGGCTTACCTTCTTCATCGCAAATGTTACCAGCGATGCGCTCGGCAACTGGATCGGACTTCCCGTTATAAGCCAGCAGATCGGCTTTTGTGGTGTGGTAACCCATAGGACGCACAAAAACGGTTGCGATATGTTCTTTCCCGTCACGACCTTTCCATTTTATTTCTTTCTCTACCGGGCGGCCAGTGAATGCCCCGGACTCTTTTAATGTGTCGAGAGTAAGTTTCATTTCTTCTCCTGAATCAAGAAGCCCGGCAGACCGGGCAAATCATTACGCTGCTGCTTTAGGTACCCAGACCGCCGATCCGGAGCGCTGGATAGTTGCGGAGGTGGTAACCACGGCATTTGCCTGAAAATCAAACGGGAAATCGGAAACGTAGCCCTGAAAGATAAACCAGGTGCGATCAGCCGGAAGCACCAGACCATCAACAGCATCTTCATCGCCGGAAGCTGCAACGGTCGGGGCGCTGGTACCATCTGACCAGCCGATAGCAAAGGTTAGCGGTGTCTGATCATCAGTTTCAGAAAGCCCATGAAGCATAATGTGGCTGGCGTTTTTCGGGTCGGCATTCAGCCCGACAGTTGCTGAAGCTGGCGTTTTCAGCCCTTTTTTATAGGTTCTGGAATCCCGCTCACTCAGACAGGTATCTTCAATCTGATCGGCCGGGTTGCCGCCGGGGTTGAAGCTGGTGATACATTCAACCTCGCTGACCACGCCAGATTTCAGCACAAATAGCTGCGTGCCTTGCGTTAATACAGACATTTTTTAGTCTCCATAAATAGAAAAACCCGCTTGTAGCGGGTCAGTTTGGGGTTGTTGGTTACCTGGTCGTTATCCAGTCAACGTCGAAGGAATAGCGGTATTTCATCGTGGAATCATTACGGCTTTGCTCTCCCCACCGGCTGATATAGGCTTTCCCCTCAATTGCATCACGCAATGCGCGGGCCACGGCAATTACATCTGCATCGGTATCACCGTAAACATCAACCTGAAGAGAGTAGTGATCAGCATCTGGCCGCTGGTTCAGGTAATTTTCAGGAGAGCCGCCAATGTTTTGCCAGACCGCGTAGGGGTAAACGATATTGTCATCCTGTATCCCGAAGGGATAGAGCCTGACGGGGTTGGTACCCAATAAATCCTTTACAGCCTGGCTTGCCGCGCAGACAGAGAATATTGGAGCTATCATACGGACGTTCCTTTTTTGGCTGCGCTACGGACGGCACGATCGATAGCCTTTTCCAGTTCCACAGCGAAAATATTAATTACGTCAGTATCCACACCATTCATTGCCGGGCGTAGTATTGGCCTCGCAGCCATATGCTCGGTCCCGAATTCCAGAAATCGCCAGTACCAGGTATCACCACCGGGATTGCCTTTATCTCCGGCTGTATTATAACTTTTACCCGCCCTGCCTTTTCGCACATTGGCCTTTGTATTGGCATATTGCCTTGCTCCGCCCATTACCCCGACACGAAAGGTTGGGTCGCCCGTTCTGCGAAAGGCTTTACTGCTGAAACTCACAACAATATTTTTATAGATGGCTTCTTTAGTAAGAAAGTCATCGACACGAGCGGCATTATTGCGGGCCCTGTCCCGGATGACGTTTGCTGCTTTACGCAGCGCTGCACGTCCGGTTTTATTGCGGGTCACCTGTGAGACAGCATCCATCTTGCCCAGCACCGACTCAAGCCCGGTAAGGTTAACCTCTACACCATCAGCCATCATTCACCCCTTCTGAGCAGGGCAGCGTCAGATATTCCCTACCGCTGCGCGGGTCTGGTAAAACGCCTTCAATGTTGTAAATGCCATCGCGATACAGAATCCTGTGCTTTCTGGTGACGCCCGCCCGGTAACGAATCGTTATGCGCGTTGTTATCTCGCCCTGTGATGCCTGGGCCGCAATAAACTCCCGCGCTGACAAGGGGTATACTTCGGCCCAGATGGTTGCGACATCTCGCCAGGTATTAATTACGGCTCCCGTTGTCGGGTTCTGCTCTTTTACCGGCTCCTGCAGGGTAACCTTGTGACGCAATTTCCCGGCCTGCATGTTACCCCCTGGGTTTACCGCTCAGATAGGTTTGCTGCTCTGGTGCCTCATCCAGTTCACCAGCCAGGGACTGGATAATGACATCGCACAGGGCCACGTTTGATTCAGCCAGGCGGTTTATCGCGTCCGTCTGCTCTCTCTGTGTTGCTGTTTGTTCGCTCAGCGCTGCTATCAGCGCGTTTACCTGTTGCTCGTTCATAGGCTATTTTCGTCCACTTTTTTAACCATTCACGCCGTTTAGCGCAGCCTGAACACCCCATTAATGCCACCTCCTGTGCCGTATCAGAAGAGATTCAACAGCCAGCGGGACTTCAGTCAGGCTCTGCGCTACGGCTTCGCGGTTTGTATACCAGTGACCGATAAGCAATAACATCGCAGCCCATATACCTGAGGTAAAAAGAATTTCACGAGGCGGCGCCTCGCCTTCCTCTACAGGCGTTAAGGTTTCTACCAGCGAACCGTCGCAATATCGCTCAACATAATCGACCGCGGCAGAGGTATAAGCGGCAATCAGCGCATCTTCATTGCTGTCATCAACCCTGAGATGTGTCTTTACTTGCGCTATCTGCTCCTCGCTTATTTCCACTTTTACCCCCTGTTTTGGATTTGGGAGGAGAAATATCAGATTTAGCCAGATCTGCCTTCACCGGCGCGGCTTCTTCCGCCAGCATCAGTTTCACAAGAGCCTCGCCAATTTCTTTAGGTACATCACGTTTCTCACCCTGCGATACAGTACCGAGGTGATAGTGTGAAAAAGTACGTAGGGCTTTAATTTTCATAGAGTAAACGCGGCCATTTATGACCGCGCCCTTCTGTTATTCGCCTGAAGCGACCGCAACATCACCCGTAACAATTGCAGCCGGGCGGTAATGAGCCAGCGCAAGTCGTTCTTCGCACAGGATAGTCAGCATGTTTTTCACGAAGTTATCGCGATCCTGGTTGCTGATCTCGATTGTGGCATCCATGCGATCCCAAACCTGCGACGCCAGGCCAAACGCGCCAACGGTGAATTTGCCTGCTGTCTGCGCCGTGGTCGACACCACCGGAAGCCCCCAGAGCACTTTCGAGGCAAACGCCTGCGGGCCACCGAGGATGTAATTGCCGTTTGCGTCCTTCAGCAGGGCAATACGGTGCCAGTCCGCCGGGTTCAGAATGATGCCGTCGGCTTCGAACTCACTCAGCGACACCTGGTAGATGGCGTGGGCCAGAACATCAGCGCCGGTATCTCCGGTTGCGTTGAGTGTGGTTTCATAGTCGTTAGCCACCACGTTCAACCCCTGCAGGTTGTCACCGGTGCCATCCCCGTTGAGCATCTGGTTCTCTTCCACCAGCGCAAGTCCATACATCATGCGTGAGTTGATGTAAGACTGAAGAGCCGGAGCATCATCCATAATCTGGCGCGACGCCTGGATCCAGTGAGCAATGGTTTTCACGTTCGCCGTTTCTTTGGTGAAAGTAATGTTGCTCTCAGGTTTAAGGGTGCCCTCAGCAACCGGCGCGGCAGCGTTGGTGAACACGTTCTCGCGCACATATTCCAGCGCGTTACTGGTGATGCGCCCCTGTGCCAGCAGGTCACGAACGGTCAGGCGACGCAAGCCCGGCATGAGAATACCAGGCAACTGCTGCGGCTGCACCAGCACACCCGCTGACGCCGCGCCGGAACCAATCGCTTTATCAAAACTGGTGACTTTTGCCTTGGTGCGGGAGCCGTCCCAGCCTTTCATCAGGTCTTCGGATACGCGCTCAGCAAAGGACTTTTGCGCAGTCTGATCCGGAGAGTTTCCGGCAAGTTTCTGCTCAAGATCGAACAGGCGGGTACCGGTAGACTTCAGTTCTTCCTGTGCTTTGGTCAGATCGGCCTGAAGCTGCTTGTTAATTTCGCCGTTCTGGTTAATGGATTTACGCTGTTCTTCGATGAGTTCCTTAACTTCTTTCTGGGAGTTCTCAATCGCTTTTTCGAGGTTGGCTAATTCAGACATGTGGTGCTCCGTTATGCATTCCGCAGATTAGCGGCAAATGAGGTTATGCGCTGTGCCAGCGCGTCAATGTCGCCGCTACCGGACTCGCTCCGGCCTGCGGACTTCACGCGGGCAATAAATGCCTGCGCTTCAGCGCGGGTCAAACCAACTGAATCCCTCAGCCAGGCCTCCGCGTCACGAATGGTTTTAATTCCGTCGATACTTTTCATGGCAGTTACGCCTGCCAGTTCGTTGGAGGGAAAAGTGCAGACGCTGATTTCCCGGAGATAAGAGATGTTTTTGAAGATGAGGCCGGAAGTGCCGACGGTGTAATCATCAGGACCAACTGAAAATCCCACTGACATCCCTTCAACTGTGCCATGTTGCATGGCAGCCTTCAGGTCTTCAGCCAGACTAAGGCCTGGGGTAAGCTGTCCACGGACAAACAAACCTTTTTCGTCTTCTTGCATGGCATCCCATTTGCCGACCGGGATAGCTCGCGTCTGGTGGTTAAAGAACATCGCAACCTTACGGCTCTGGTTGGCCACTACACCTGCGAATGCTCCAGGCAAAATTATATCGCCATCGGAGTCGGTGTTATTAAATACCGAGGCATAACCTTCAAACGTTCCTTTGCTGCCGTCGCCGATGAATTTGATTTCGGTCTGGTCGAAAGCCAGCGTCTTCTGAATATCAGGCATCATAGCCCCCATAAAAATTAAGCCCCGGCATTGCGGGGCTCTTTGTTTGATCCGAGATCGGTAATGGGTACGTTCTGCGACTGACGTGTCGCCACATCGCCTCCGGGAAGCGGCGGCAGGTTATCCAGGCGCCGTACCTCGTTAACGGTGCGAATCCCGGTATTGACCATTATTTGCATAAATGATGCCCGGCTTGTTGAATCACCGCGCAACAGCCCGTCGAGGTTATGCTCGGCGTGAATCACGCCCTGTTCTGACTCCTTGACCAGCCAGCGTTCAATGCTGTACTCCCACCGATCAAGGTAGGGTTTGAGGGTATACTGTAGAAAGCCCAGGTTTTGCTGCTCAATACCCGATCCCCAGGAAGTGGTTTTTTCCACATCTCCGACCAGATGTGGAGGCACGCCGTAAAATCGCGCCAGTTCGGCGACCTGAAATTTTCGCGCTGCCAGAATTTCTGAATCCTGAGGCGAAACCCCAATAGGTTGCGTGGTGAAGCCACTCTCAAGGATCCAAAGCCGCTTTTTGACCGGGCCGCCAGCAATCTCCTTAAAGTTTTCTTCCAACTGGCCCCGCTGCTCTTTCGTCAGTACTTTGCCGTCAGTCATCAGAATTTGCGGAGACTTCGCGCCATTTGCGAAGAACTCGCGCTGGTTATCTTCCATCGCGATAGCCACACCAGCAGACTTCGCACTGAACGCCAGCGGCGACAGACCAGTCAGGCCATTAAAGCCAAACCCTTTGAGGTGAAAAATTTCTTTCTGTGAAAAATTGGCGTATTCAGTGTCCCGCTGGTAACGGTAGATAATGTTTTTACCGTTATCGCTGAGCCGCACTTCCATGTTGGCGCTCATCAGTGGAACCATGCTGATCACGTCACCAACACTGTTTCTCTCTACGTGCGCATAGGCGTTGCCGTAAGCACATAGCTGCATAGTCATTGCTTCGCGAAATTCAAGGGCGGTCATGAAGTTGTTGGGACGGAATCTCAGCAATTTCGCAAGGGGGTGATCGTTGTCCACCTTTGTGCGCTGATCATTCCTGGTCTGATAAACATCGAGTGGTAAAGATGCTGTTACGGTTGAGATAAGCCTTATGCAGGCCCACACCGTACTGATTTGCATATTACGCTCATCAGTAACAACAGAATCACCAACCACACCATGCGCTGACGTACCCGCCATCTGAGAACCCTTATCGGGTGTTACCAGGCGGCCGCCGGTCAGGATAGAGGCCATGCGCGCCCAGAATGGCGATCGCGTCCGCAGGTCAATGCTGTAATCGGTATCTGCCATTTTTACACGCTCAAAAAGTTGTAAATGAAATCATTAACGTCGCCCTGCTCCTCTACCTCATCACTGGTCTGCGCGCCGATAGACATCGCCAGCGCTACCATGCCGTCGATACGTCCGCTCGACTTGCCTTTCACAAACTTGCGGTTACCGGCAGGGTCAGTGATTACCGTGGCGTTTTTAGCGCACATTTCGAGGATCGGATGGTTACCGTGCTTGAGCTGCGCACCGAGCAGTTTTGCCTCCAGCTCCCTGAGCGCTGGCGACATCGAAACGAATCCCTGACCGAACTCGACGAATCGCTCAAGCTCTGCCTCAGTGAAACCAGCGTCTATGAGATGCGGGCGAAGGAAGCGCATGTTATAGCGGTCGAACGCCAGCACCCTGACGTTACAGATATCAAAAACGCGCCGTAGCTCCCGGGCAATAAAGGCATACTCAATGGCTTTTCCGGGCGTCGTGTTCAACCAGCCCTGCTTCGCCCAGATGTCATAGGGCACGCGATCATTGCGCGCCTTGTCCGCCAGCCCTTCCTCGGGCAGCCAGAATTTACAGTGCACATCGCCCTGTGTTGTGTTGAGAACCAGCGCGGTCAGGTCCGACACGCTGGAAAGATCGAGACCACCCCAGACAGTAGCCCCAGCCAGTTCGCCGGGTTCATCCTTGTTCATATGCCAGACGGTCTGACTCACAAACGGGCTTTTCGCTTCTACCCTGCGGTTTAAAACAAGGTTCTCAAACTCAGCCTGGCGCGACGGTAATCGCTTGGCACTGGCGGCCATATCCAGCACTTCTTTCTGGTTCATGAAAACATCGAAGGCCGGATTTGCCAGTCTGATGGCTTCAACAGAGAAAGGATCGATATCTTCCGGCGCAGTCTGGAGCCGGACAACCGTTCGCGGATCAGCTCCGGTCAGCCCGTCATCAATCAGCAGGCTGAGCAGGTCGTTCGCATCAGGTGCCTGGGTGCTGATGATTACCGAAATAGGGTTATCCTGAGCAGCGGTTGCGGTTTCCAGTGCTTCATACAGGGGGTCGCGCGGCCCGCGCACCTGTCCGAGTTCATCGTGGGCGACAAATCGCGGCGAGAAACCATAGGCCGTGGTAGCTTCGGCACTCAATGCGCGGTAATAAGAGCCTAATTCAGGGCAGTGAATCTCTTTTGCTGAATCCTTGATAGCCACGTACTGCATGAGTACCGGGTTCATCCGGCACATCTTGGAGGCCAGGTTAAAAAGAATGGCCGCCTGATCACGCGAGCGCGCAGCAGAATACAGCTGCGAGTTCGGTGCAGCCTCCGGCCCCACCAGGTAGAGCAGCATCAGCATCGCGGTTTCAACGGTTTTTGCGTTTTTGCGCCCGCGGCTGATAATGGCGCGCCGGGTCCCATGCTTGTTGTCGAAAATAGCCCTGAAGTCGTCCTTCATGAACTCAGCCATTTTCAGGGGCTGGCCGACGAACTTACCTTCCGGGATAACGATATTTCTTTCGCACCAGAGGATATTTCTTTCGGCCCTTGTCAGATTTTTTTTAGCCATCGAAGAGCCTTATTCAATTTCCCAGGGCTTCTTATCTCTGGCAAGGTTGTTATTTGCCCGGCCCACAGTTTTGGGATCGGCTGTAGCCTGTCTGGTAATGCGCAAACGTGTTGCAAGAGAAGATGCCGACCGAACCTCACGTTCGCGCATTCCAAGAAGTTTATCGTAACGTTTTAACCCGTCGTCACGAGACAACCATTCCAGCTCAAAAGCTTCAAGCTGAGTAGTAAGCAATCTGGCCTGTACCACGTGGCGACAATACATTTCAATCATGTCTCGATGGGTTTCAGTAAATGAACTTGCCGGATTATCGTTAACCAGCCTGATCCATACGTTTATCTCTGGATCGCTAAGATGTAACGAGGGCTGCAGCCTGCTTTCAGCCAGAGCCGGAAGCGACACAGCCGACGTCGCGGCAAGAGATTTTCTGCCTCGCTGTGCCATCGCTTTTTTCCTTTTTTTCTGGACGTTTTTGAAAATAAAACTGGAGGCGCGGTCTTTTTACGATTGCCGCCAGAGTTTTACCCCTCCCCCCACCCTGTCGGGCTGATAATGAGAAAAGCTATCATTTCTCGATGATCCGCAGGTTTTCACGGGGAGGACTGGGGGACTCCAGGCGCTCACCGACACCGACAGACATTGTCAGGATGATCGTTGGTAGCGTCTCGTTTGCTGTATGACTGAAAGAGATGGCGGATGCAGAAAGAAAGCTCACACCATCAATGCTCAGCTCCACCAGCTTGCCATACTGGTATTCAATCTTCAGGTCTTGCATTGCGTGCTCCTGTTACCAGATAACCCTGCCTTCATTGTCGAACTCGGTAACCGTTCCGCCCTTCTCCATGCGTTGCTTAGCCGAGTCGTGGCAGCGCTTGCATAGCGATTGAAGATTGTCCGGGTTGTGGAAGAGGGTTTCATCGCCCTTGTGAGGTTTGATGTGATCAACAACGGTTGCGGATATCACCTGATTTCGTCGGAGGTGAAACTCGCAGAGTGGCTGCTTCTGAAGCTGGTGATAACGCAGCCGATACCACCTTTTAGTGTTATAGAGATGATGCCAGGGTGAACTGGATGCCATATTCACTCCAATAAAAAAGCTACCAGCGGGTGCTGGTAGCTTAAATGGGTTGTGGTGGCCGGTGCTGATCTCCGGCATTCCGTTGGCGCTTAGCTGGGAACCAACGGCGCAACTAGCTTCGCTTCACATCCACGCGCTGCGCATCAGCCTGCGCATTCACCACAATTGAGAATTATGAATGCTGTGAGAGTCTTATCTTTATTTCTTTTGAATGGCTGCTTGAATAGCGTCAGCCAACTGGTCGATTTTATTGATAACATTATCTAAGTCATGTCCTGACTTAATACCACTATTCGCTCCAGTAGCGCCTACAGCGGCCTTAGCTATCTCAAGCGCAGCTTTAACTACTTCTAATCTGTTTTGTTCAGCATCGGTTTGTGAAATATAACGCTCTAACATCCTAATCTCCTTTTCATAAGTGGAGATTACACTTTAGCCTCAGGGTTTATCTTAGTGAATAAAAATCAGTGTGATCGCTGTCGCGGCGCTTCACAGAATGGCTAGCAATATTGTTGTGCGGCGGAGATAGCATCACCAGCCGCTCTGCCGTGAAAACGCCTTGTAATTCACTAGCTGGACTGTTCAGCGCTGGTATCGAAGAGCGGCAGCGCTTCAGTTGCTTCCTGTACTGCTTTCATCGTCTTTGCTACCACTTCGGTCTCTGATGTGACACGGCTGTATTGCTGGATGAATAACTGGTACTTAAGCGGACTGTCCTGAACAAATTCTACAGCGACTTTTGCCGCCGCGGTGTCGTAGTTCAGAGTTGAAAGCAGGTTCAGACGAATCTGCTGGGCGTCGGTGATTTCGACCATGTCGTACCTCTATGCGATGTGGGGAGCATTATCGAAGCCCTTCGCTGAAGAGCTTCTGTAATGCCTACTGTCGTTCCAGGTGTTCGTAACGTGAAATGGTCTTGCCGTTTGCGTTCATCACGTAGGCCACTTCTCCCTGCTTCAGGAATACGTTCTGGTCCATTCCCGATACGGCAATACTCTGCTGGTTGGGGTTGAAGCCAACGCTCAGTCCACAATGAATTTCTTCACCGCCACCAGGCGACATCACTTTTACTGTTAACATGCTTCTTCTCCTGCTTCTGGCAATAAAAAAGGCCGCCATTGGCGACCTGGGTTCAAATTATGTGTGTCAGGGCATATGACACGAGTAACCGCAGTAATAGCCACCGTTGGATTGCGGGTTGACTTTCTGCATATTCTCTGCAATCTACATTTAAGTATAGATCGAACCAGCAGTCCCGATTATCGCAGCAAGCAGAAAGAAGGTGACGGCAGTTCTACGCATTTGCACGCCATAAAATGACAGAGCCAACCCGACGAAAGCAACAATTAAAACTGTCCACATATCCAGTAAGAGGAAGAGATATCCCTCGAAAGCACTGTCAATCAGTACGTCCACATCGCGCATTCCTTTTAATAGATAAACTCCGCTGAAATACTATCACGATAGCGTTAGCAGACTATCTGCTAATCATCAAGCATCGACTGACTTATTTTCGGTGGATTTCTTTTCGCAAGTTGTGTTAGCAATCAGCGTCAGGGCGAGCCACCGCGCGGCATGCCCACATACAGGCTTCCTGCATTTTGGTGCGCGCGATAGCCATGCAGCGCAAAGCCTCTGCTCTCTCGGTTTCGGCCTGACTACCACGCTTGACAACTTCAGCCGTTGCAACCTCTCGCTCAGTATCGAGCAGACTGCAAAAATGCCGGCTGACACCTTTGAGGCGGTTCATGCGCTCAATGTCGCCCGTGGTTAATGTGCGGTAGCCCTTTACTGTGGTGCCGTCCTGCGGTTTTGCTTCACTCATTTCGTAGCCTTTTCGGTTAGGTGCGGGCAGTTGGCCAGCACTGATTTGTTGTGAGCCAGAATGTCGCGCTTGGTCTGCTTATCTAGCACGTCAATATCGTGGTCAGTCAGGTAGATAATCCGCACCCAGTTGCAGGCGGTATCAACCACCACCGGGGCGGGTAAAGTTTTCGCGCAGCTCCCGATCAACATCGTCATCAGGCATATGGCTAACAGTCTGCTGTACATCACTGGCCCCTTTCGTAACTTCCGCCTTACGTTCTGCCGCGGCAATGCTGGCCGCAGCGTTCTCTTCGATACGCTGCTGCTCTGCTTTGGCTTCTGCCTTGCTGGTTCCGCGTGAATGGCCTAACCCAAATGCGCCAGCGATAACGGCCAGTAACGCAGTTGCCAGACCAATAATCATTTCAATGCCCATAGCGACCTCACATCAGTACTGATTTAGCCTGGTTAAACAGCGCTCGGCGTTTATCCAGACCGTTGCGGCCACCGTTAATAAGCAGGGTTACGCGCTCAACATCACCGGAATGAAGAAGGCAACCGTGGGAAACATAAAACCATGCGGCTGAACGAGCGGCATAATCATCTCGCTCCAGCAGCTCAGGCTGGGTAACAAGGTCAAGCTTCAGCGCCTGTCCGCAGCTGCGATAGTTGCTCAAGCCCGTAACTTGTTTCAGTCCGCGACCGCGATATTTCCAGCCATCACCGGCAACCTGATTACCGAGATTCTTTTTTCCCCACTCGCCCCCATACACCAGATTAGCGATTGCTCGCTGATTCGCTGGTTGTGTTGCCGTTCTGCCGAGTGCGGCGGCCTGCTGGGCGGTGATACGGTGTTTACCGAACGTAGGCACAAGGCTATCTGCTGCATAGTTCAGATTTTCCACCAGCCGGGTAAAGCCTCCTGACTCGTGCCCCATCTGGGCAATGAACATCGCCTGGTCGAGTGGAGCAGTGATGCCGAATTCTTTCATCGCAGCATCAATATGCGGAAACCAGCGCGCAGCTAACCCGGCGCTGATACCAGCCGCCTTCTGGAATTGTGATTTATTCATCAGTGCCTCAGTGCATCAACCAGTCGCGCCACATTCCCCCTGAACCAGAGAACCGCGCCGCAGATAAGAATGTTAGCCAGCACCACCAGCCAGTGGGATGACTCGTACAGGCCAAACAGGAAACGGAAAGGGATGCTGGCGTAAACCAGCACAGTGAAGTAAGCCATCAGCGATATCATGGGGCGGTGTCTTGACCCGTCGCGCCGGTAGAACATCAACGCAACAACAATTACAGCGCATATCACCGCATTGATGATTGCGCTCGGATCACTTGTTACCATTGCTTGTCCCTCCTCCACGTAAGCGAGAGAGAATCCCAAACAGGCTACCCAGGTCCTGACTGTTTACGAACGTCAGCAACTTAATGGCTATGGCTGCCACGATTACCGCTCCGAGTGCATCAAGCGGCCTGTCGTTGTAACCAGTCCACTTTGAGAAGTACGACCCCAGCAGAGGAGCACCAATCACACCGAATATGAATGAAGTGATAAAATAGCCCACCAGCTTTATGCGGCTAATATTCACCGCCGTTGCGACATAGAACACCGCACCAGCAAACGCACCAAATACCACGCCGTAATCAATACCAGTTGCAAGGCCGAATAGGCTGGCGCCGAACAGTCCACCAGCTGCTATCGTTGTGGCAGAAACAGGATCGGACATTTAGCCCCCTCTATTGCTGTGGATCCTCTCAGAACGAGGGGAAAATAGGATGGCCGCCAGGTGACAGCCACCAAAAATCACTGTAAAAATATCAGGGTTCACCACCCTCTCAGACGGATTTATTCTTCTTGTTCAGTCTCGTCCGCGTACGAAGCCAAGGATGTATCCAAGACCAAAACAAGAAAAACCGAATCCCACCACGGGTAATACTGAATAAACAAAATCAGGCATAGGGAAATCTCATGGAAATTATTTCAGTAATCGGAGTGATACTGACACTGCTAGGGCTCTTTATTCCGTCACTAATCAGTAACCATTCGTCACGTAAGGCAGAGTTCAGGAAGCATTCCGCACCACTGCGGGGAAAGTTGCTAAGCGAAATTGAGGCTATTGAAGGAGGCTCTTATCCATTCAGGCTTATCAGCGATGCTGATTTCAACCAGTTGCTACCTTACGCCCCGAGGCGCAGGAAAAACGCTCTCCTTGATGCTTACACCAGTTATCTCGACGCTCATACGATGGCCACCACGAAGCACTGGCACGATGAACATCCATCCGATGGAATGCTATTTTTCCCGACGGGTTTCTCAGTCACTAATTCAGATGAGGTACTGAAGAAAATGCAACCTCTGAAAAAAGAACTCAGCAGATAGTCCTTTAGGATGGCCGCCAGATGGATTAACGACAAAGCACAGAGTGAATGATGCTCTGGTGGCACAAATCACAAGGCCACGCAAATGCATGGCCTTGTGATTTGAATCCGTTATTTACAAAAAGTAGTCAAGACAGTATCTTTCAACTTCCGGACAAAAAAACATATACCGGGACAAAATCTAAATGTAACTGCCTTGCCTGCATGAAACCATGCGGGCTTTTTTTTTGCCCAAAGAAAAAGCCCACCGAAGTGGGCCTTACAGCTATCATCATTTTTTATTAGGTGTGGTGCCGGGTGCCTCCCGGTAAGTCGCCGCCAGTCCACAGACGACTCGCAATGCGCAAAAAAACATATCAGACTGGCAATGCCCCTCCGCATAGGGGGATTCACCACACCAAAAATTTAACATCTGATGAAACTCGTTTCAATGCTCTACGACGATGTGACAGGGGTACTGATGCAATGCATCTCGCGAATACCCCTGTCGTATCGCCGGAAAGCAAAAACCCCGCATTGGCGGGGTTCTCGTTATATTCAAATTGTCGCTTCTCATCGCTGCCATCGTGGCGCAGCTCTGCCAAGCATGAATGGATTATCTAAACTTTTGGGTGAAAATCAATTATAAAATGAACCTTGAGCACAAAAAGCTAAAACCTAACTCCTCAGGTTTTTGCGTGCAGATAGAAATGCCCTTCCCTGAAATATCTTAAGGCACCATTTCACGCGCTCTCTTGCCTGGTCTGCCGTCAGCCATGGGGCTATCTTCTGAAGCTCCCTGGTAATATCAGATATTTTTTTTCTCGTCGTGTAATAGCTCAGCCCAACAATATAAACAGGGTCGTTAACATCAAAGGCATCGAGCACGCATTTCTCCACAAAATCAGCATCATCATCACTGATAGCGCTGTCTATGACGCTAGTCTCTGGCTTTGGCCATAAAATTATCTGAGCCCTCTTCAGGGCATTAGGCCCGCGAAATCCCTCCCTCCTTGCCTGTTCAAGCGCAGCAGTGAAACGCTCCAGAGCTTTGTCTGACCATCTGACCCCTTTGATGGCCCACCAGCATGAATGCGTTGTAGGCTTGCGGGGAAAAGTAGCACCTCGTAGACTCTCCCCCCAGACAGTGAGCAGGGATTTAATCCAGGCAGACTGAATACCGGTAAGCAATTCTGGGCGTCCGAGGTATCGTTTATGCGTGGCAACCGCGACTTCTGACATAGCGGCATTTTGTCTACGGCGTTGCATTGGAGTCATGCTGTCTCTCCCCGGATCTGGCAGGTGCGTATAAAGTTTTTGAGGATGCGGTAGTCAACTAATACAGTGCCGCGATGACGGCAAAGACGAAGCTTTTTCCAGCGGTAGCGGATCCGCTCGATTGCGTCACGGCTCATGCGGTCACCTTCTTATCAATGGCAAACTGCGCCAGCGCCATAAACGCGTGGCCTTTCGCTTCCAGTTCGGTGCGGTTGATGTAGCTGAATTTCTCGCCTCGCCAGGTCTTATCAAATACAGCTATGGCACCAGCAAAAAACGCGCTGGTCGGCCTTTGTTTGTCGTTGGCGGGTTTAAACCAGACAGGCAGATCGAAACCAATTCGCCCGCGGATAAAGCAGACATGATCCGCATCTTCCGGCCACCAGGTTTCGCTCGTTGCAGATTTCACCAAGAAAATATAGCGACCGCCTTTATCTCGTTGCACAACTGCGTAGTTCATGATGTGAGTCATGCCGGTGATAGCTTGCTTTTCATGGTACTGAGAGCGACTGTAAGGCGGGTTACCAAATGCAGCACCACCAATTGAGTCCAGCATTTCCGACCAGTCCTGTGTCAGCGCGTTATCTTCTGCGGTGTACCAGACAGGACATTTTGCATTGCTGTCATCAGCGAACAGGTCCAGCATCAACGGACCAAACATCGCGTTGATACCCCAGAAAAGCGGATCCGGCGTTCGCCACTGGTCACCAACCTCTTTTAAATAATGTGATGGTGCGTTGCGAAGGGCTGTGAGAGATTCGCAGTAAGGATTAGTCATGCGATGGTCTCCCCTAATTCCTGCAGAACCTGCGCCAACAACTCGCTTTCAGTACCGAATTTCTCTTCCCATGATTTACGGCCGGCATGAATAGCAACGCCGTAACCACCAGTGCGATGATGGGCGTGGCAAAGAGGAATGACATGGAAGTTATCAGCGCGGACAGATAAGCCAGTGCCAGAGCTGCAGTGATGTATTTCAGCGGGTGATTCACCGTAATCAAGGTTGCGGCAAACTATGCAGCCAAGAGCGGCTACGCGGCTAAGATGAAGCTTTTCAGCTTTTGTTTTGGATTTGCTCATATCGCACCGCCTTGGCGCGACAGACAAACGGAAACACCAGCGTTGGTGATAGCCGGTATAAAGAGGTACAACTTTTGAGTATGTAGCTTCTGCGCCATCGGTTTCTCTCCGTGGCACAGTGACTAGCAAGAAGGGTTGTTCAGGCCCGTGATTAATATAACTAATTTTAATCCTGACTTACAGGGGGAAGCCCAGCCTTTTTACGAGCCTCATCAAGGGATCTGAGCGAGGTGACAAACTCATCCTTACGGAGCGGGAAGCCTCTTTCGACCACGCCGTTTTTTACATAAACAAGGACAGGCCCGGCATGCTCTTTAAACCCTGGAAATAAATCATCCGGTATTTCCATAAATACCTCATTGGAAACACTCCACCTGCAACGAACACGGCCAACGAGTTACTGCACTAAAAATAACCGCGCTAAAGATGGCGTAAAAAGTTAACAATGGCGGCATAGCCGCCACTTACTTACCGCTCAATAAAACCAGTCGTCGGCACTTTCCCACGTTTCCTGCAGGATTTGCTCTATGCGCTTTTTATCGCCGTCAGCACCACCCAGAACGGTCAACCCGTCAGTACTTGAGCGCCTTATATTTAGTTTGCAGCCTTCATAGTTTTGATGAAGACGGCGCAGCAATTCAACTTCAAGGGCGGGAATGGCCCCTTCTGGCAGTTTTTTAGTCTTGTCGATGGTTACTTCGATTCTCATAGTATCACCCACCTAAACACTGTATAAATACACAGTACACCTAACTCACTGAATGAGCAATATCTTAAGAGCACAAAACGTTAATTTTTATCAGTCATGGGAAAACAAAACCCACCGTAGCGGGTTGAATCTATGGGGTTTTTTAGTCATGTTCTCTAAAGAGAGACAGAGTCTTAGGTCACAGTAAACAAAAATCGCCCAACTCATGAGTGGTAAAACAAGTCATATTGACGAGACCTTATATGATTACGTAATGGCCAAATTTAATCGAGCAGTGACATCAAAACTGTTCGATTAAAGTAGTCGGGCAAGCGTGCGACACTCTTCGAATGTTATCCTTAGACAAGCTCAAGGTAAAAAATGTCTAACATAAACAATTAAATTAAATCCGATTTGATTAAAAAAATCGTTATAACTAACTTAAACCTCACTACCTTTAAGAAAATCATTATGAAAAAGCATGAACTCGTAATCACCGCCTTTATTTTTAACCAGTTCAATTTCAAAATCTGGCCATGGGTACTTATAGCGCAAAAACAAACACTTTGACTCAATATCGATTAGTTTTTTAAGGCCAAAAGAAAAACATCCAACAATATTATCATCCTTAAACTCTCTGGCTATAACCAATGTACTTAAATTCTTATTCTTAGAGCACAAGTTTAGATATGCGCGGTTGAAAACCACCTCATTTCCTCGTGAATCATTTGCCATGATAAATCCTCAGTCATCCCTAAGTAAAAGACTTAAAAATCAAGTAACAGAAGGCTCCGGTACTTGATGGTTCCATTTTACAGGAGACAATAGCAGCTTTAATGGAGTAAAGATTCAACTATTTTCAAATTGAGAAGTTTCCAAATCATTTAAACTAAAGCACATATTAATAAGCGCACCACATGAATTTAATTCAACAATTTCAGATACAGTTGCAATCTCAGCTTTTTAATACATCATGCGGCTGCGTCCCTTTTCTGACATAACTCAGGAAAATTGCCCATCACCAGTACCTCAACGAACGGTGGCGGCACAAAGTTGCCGAAGCGTGCTAACAGAAAGAAAAAAACCGCAACAGCGGGTTTATACAACGACCACCAGCAGCAGACCTTCCAGCTCAATGACACGCTTGCAGGTGTCTTCCAGTAAAGAGTCCATCATTTCACCTCCTGTGGAGCGACTGCGAGCATTGCGGTGCGGCGTTCCTGTAACTCACACAATGCTCTTACTATCTGGCTGCATTCAATAACCTCAGCCTCTGAAGCGGATTCAGCCATAACCTCGAAGTGTGATTTCATCGCCAAGTATAGTGATTCTAACTCTTCATGCGTTAAGCGTTCATCAATACTTCTCCACTTAATGCCTGCAGCCAACATTGCTGCATCAACATCACCTTTCAAATAAACGGCCATGCGCTCACCTGAGATGGTGATGAACCCAGGGCGCGGCAGCTTCACGGTGACGGTGCGGGATTCCAGCGATGACAAAAGCGCTTTAATTTCTCCTTGCTGAAATGCAATCGTCTCCTGCGCCTTCTCCAGCGCCTCTACCAGCGCGAGAACGTTGGCAGGGTTAGCCAGAGCGATGAATTCGGCATTACGCTGCGCTGTCTCATCCCATGCCACATGCCCCTCGCCGTCGTATTCCTCACAGATGCAGGTGGCGCCACTGTTGAGCGAATCAAAGAGGGTTTGCCCGTCAGGGCCATAGATTGCGTATGAGGTGAATCCCTCCACACAGTCATCGCCAGACCCGTAGCATCCTTCGTTTTTAACTTCGTCGGCCCACCATTCGCCCTGCGTCGCTTTCTCTGCAGTAGTCTTCATACGCTGCGCCAGTTCGGTGATATCAGTCATTCTGTATCCTCCAGACTAATTAGCTCGGCAATCTGTGCCAGCGTGTCTTCACTTTCACCAACCGGCTTATCCATCCAGTCAAACGAAATCAACTTGCCGTCCTCGATAACTCCGATGTTGAAATCGTCGCTTTCACGCAGCTTAAATCCGTGCCTGATAGCCTCATCGCGTTTATCAAATTTGACGCAGTCAGAGGTGTATTCAATGCCTCCGCCAGTTTCGTTGCACCACAGGTATTGCAGAATCACTATGTATGACTTGCTCATTTGTCGGCCCCCTCGCGCAGCTGCTTCACGTGTGAATTAGCCAAGGAAAGGTAAGCCAAAGCTGATACTGCTTCGCTTTCATCAAAAATCTTATGCACGGTGTTGGATACGAACTCCTCCACCCCATCAGCCTTAATCCCGGCTACGATGCGATCGGTGGCTGGCGCGCTTTTCATCACATACACGCTATCTTCGCCAGCCTCATGACCACAGATATACCCGTGCAGCATCGGTTGGTATGTTTCGCGACCAAACAGCCCGAGGCGCTCACCTATCTCCTGAATATCTGAGCCATCCAGCGATGCGCCGTCTGCTGCTGCGCGGAAACAGATTTTGACGAATTCCTGCCTGAGTGCATTCTCCGCAGCCAGCTGCTTAAACGCTTTCGCCAGCGCCATAACCTTTGTCTCTTTAATCGACAGCTCGCCCGCAGACTCCAGCGACTGAATGAGCTCGTTTACTGCCTGTAGTGTGATAGTCATACAGCCTCCCCGAGCACCCAGCGCAGAGCATCAGCGTATTCACCGCTGGCACCTTCAAGGGCTTTTGTGATTTCTTTGCGAGTTTTAAGGCGCGGTTTCTTATCGCCGAGAACCTGGCGCTGACGACGCGCTTTTTCATGACCAGTAGTGCCAGCGGTCGCCGCTTCGATTTCGGCTACCTTTTCCCGCTGTTCTTCGGGTTTTAGTGATGCCAGTTGACGCGCCTGGGTAACTGTTACTGTGCCGGACTCTACCGCGTCTTTGACTGCCTGAGTGGCATCCAGAAGGGATAGCGTAGCGCGTACAGTGGGGACGCTGACGCCGAACATCAGCGCGAGGTCTTCCTCGTCATGCCCGCGCTCCAGTGCATCAGCCATCTTTTTGGCTCGGCCCAGCGGTGTATCGGCCTGGCGGATTTCGTTTGCGCTGACCATTGCCTGCGCCATACGAACAGCAGAACCGCGTTTAGTGACAGCCGGAACCAGCAGTGGGGTTTTTCCCTCTTTTGCCAGACGCCTGTTAGCTTCCAGGGTATGGCGGACACGCTGACGGCCATCGACCACACAGGACAGCCCCGTTTCCGGGTCTTTCCACACAATAATCGGCTCCAAAACACCCTGGTCCATGATGTTCAGCACCATAGCCTCGCTGATAGGCAGGTGGATACGCTCATCGTAGAGGGGATGGGCTTTATCGGTAACCAGATGCAAACTTTCCGGTTTGAACGTTAAAACGTTCGTTTTGCCGCTGGCGCCGTAAGCGTCGATTGAGTTTTTAGCCATTTTTAACCTCTTTTTTATTCACCGCTTCCGCCCATTTTTGTTCCAGAGCATGTCTGGCTTTGTTCTTTCCACCAGCCCAGTAGCTTTGCTGGACTCGGTAATGGTCAAAGGGGCATTTCAGTGCGCCAGAGCAAGAGCCAAACGTATAATCTTTCCAGTGGTACTCAGGTAACGCGCCGCAATCAGGGCATTTCTGTAATTTCATTGAGCGACCCCGCGACACTCCCTCAGAAGGCTTTCAAACATCGCCCGAAGCCGGTTCGCGCAGCCAAACGGCATATCGTTGAAGATCCACATTGCTGCGCCATTCCGCATGCCGCTTTGGGTAATCTGACCCGTTCCGTGTAACTGGCGAAGCTGATTACCGACCGACGACATACCGCGACCCAGTGCAACGGCGATTTCTCTGGTGGTCAAATCAGGATTGGCCTTGAGAAATTCGATCATCGTGATTTCACCGCTGTATTGTGTTTTCTTGGATTTGGTTGTTTTCACTGTAAAAACTCCTTAGCCCCTGAAACCCTTCGGAATATCTGCCTGAACTTTGCCGCTAAAACCAAGGTTACTGCCGACAGCAAGGTTTACCGGGCACAACTTCAGCACCAACTCAGGCCATTTACGATGTAGCGTCGGCATGTCCTGAACCTTTCCGCACCACCACTGGTCGCGCTGGATACGCTCAATCATGGTGCGGATTTGGTCGTGGCTGCAGCCGTGCTCCTGGCGCAGCTGACGAACGGCCTGTGCCCAGCGAACAAAATTTGGTTCCTTCGGCTTTGCCAGACAGCCGTCAAATTCGGCGGCGCGTTCGTACATCTCGATGATGGTCGACCAGAACCACATCGCGAGATCGAAGTCGTTATCGGTAGCCAGGTTACTGTCTTCGGTAGCGTCAGGAATGTTTGCTTCCGGGATGACCGGTTCACGTCCTGACTCTGCAAAGTTATCCACAGGAAGAATCTCTCCCGCGTGGTTTTTATGATCTGTATGTAGTGATCTGTTTTTAAGATCTGTATAGAGATAGGATTCGGCTTGAGAGCCGTTTCCAGGATTCGGCTCTTGGGCCGTTTCCATTCGGCTCTTGGGACGAATGCATTCGGCTTGAGAGCCGTTTCCATCACTTTCAATCACTTGCTTCGATTCGGCTCTTAAGCCGTTTCCATTCGGCTCTTGGGCCGTATCCATATTTTTCAATGGGTTATTTGAATTTCCCCCTTGCGGGAATATTTTGGCGATTAGCGCCTCCTGATCGACCCGATAATGCTTCTTCGGAGTGCCGCTTACCTGCCGTAACTCTTCCTCAATAACCCCCGCCAGGTACTGCTCTGTAATCTTGAACATTGCTTTTCTGACCACGTCGCCATCTTTGGCGCGAATCTCTTTGGCAAGCGCTGCGTGCTCTTTGTAAAACCAGCCATTTTCCAGACTCGACTTGCCAGACCAGAACACCAGCTGATTGAGAATGGCCGCCAGCAAATACTGTTGCCTGTCTCCTGCAAAGAAATCCAGATACGGTCCGGGGATCGTTATGCAGTTCCCCTGCCCCGACATGGCCTGAACAATTTCAAACACCTGATTGTTCATTCCGAAACCTCATTGTGTAGCCGTAAAAACTCTCTCAACCCCACCCAGCCAACAGCCCCGCAGGCTTTGCGGTAGGAAACATCTTTCTCTGTCGCTGTGAGTACCGTCACCATGTGGCCTTTGTGTCTGTGCTGGAAGCGAGAACCGGCCTTAGGAATGCCAGTGCCTGCACAATCTCCTTCAGACGGCTCATACGCCGGATACGCTCGTTTCAGGCGAGCAATCAATTCAGCAGCAGACTGGTTACGCATGGTTGAACCTCGCTTAGTGAATCAGCGTGTTACCGGAGGGGCCGCCATCAGCAATCCGGTCAGAGATAGCAATCATTGCGCCGAACAGCGCTTCCATTTCGTCGTCGACACGCTGTTTGCGGTGAAGCAGTTCCCGGAAAGTTGCGGAGTAATAACTACGCACCCGCGCCAGCAGTAACGGCGGCATAGCCCGTTCAATTGCCGGGAGAAGCTGCGCGATTTTTTCGATTGATGCAGGTGAATCACTTTCAACCCAGCGGTAAATCTTCTGGATATTGCGGCTCAGTGCGTCAGGGTGGCTTTCGTCATACAACTCTGGCTTAGTCATGCCCATGGAGAAATACGCGTCGACAATAGCCGATACAGGCGTTTTACGGCCACCAGGATAAAGCGCCCAGGCATTCATGGCCTCGCGAATGCGTTCATGCCTGATTTTCATGATTCACCTCACCAGAACGTTTTGCTTTAGCATGTTGATCGTAAACTTCAGGGTCGTATTGCAGGACTCCCTCAGAAGCTAGTTGCAGTCTCATCGCATTTTTTTCAGGAACGAGTTCACCCCAAACGGAAACTGACGCGGGGGCTACGCCCGCAGCTTTGGCTAATTTCGACTTGCTGCCGAAGTAATTGATTGCATCTTGTTTAAACACAGGCTCATCTCCTTAGGTTTTCCTAAGGATATTTGATCGTAGAGAAACTTAAGTCAAGAAAATTTAGAATTCTCTAATGATGGAAAATAAAACCTTTGGCTCGCGCCTTCTTGAAAGGCGAAAACAGTTAAAACTCTCTCAGTCCGCTCTTGCTAAGCTGGTCAAGGTTTCGCACGTCACAATCTCCCAGTGGGAAAGGGATGAAACCCAGCCAGCTGGTAAGAGGCTGTTTGCTTTGAGCAGTGGTCTGCAATGCAATCCAACGTGGTTACTTTATGGTGATGATGACCAGATTCCAGGTGAGCCTATTCCGCACCAGGAAAAAGAGTTATCGGAGGAACAGCAAGAACTGCTCGGGCTTTTTGATGCCCTTCCTGATTCTGATCGAGAAGGATTTCTCAATGAGTTGCGAGCACGCGTAGAGATGAACAACCAACGATTCGAAGAATTACTAAAAGTCAGAAAGCGCGCCTCGAAAAAGTAACCTCATTCCAAATTTTAAGTAATCCATTTTAATCAATGGGTTACTTTCTCACACCCTCAAATTTAAGTTTTTCTACAAAATAAATCTTGATTGAAAACTTAAGTTATTCTAAGTTTATCCCATCCAAACCAATCACTGCACAGTGACTGGCAAGAAAAAAACGTTCGGTTGGCCGCCTGAAGGCTAAAAATCAACAGACTTTGCAATGCAGTGAATGCGGCTAGGCGCACGCGGCACAGTTAAGCGGTAACACTCGTTTCTAAGAAGAGTGGGGTGGAAAAAAAGCTGTCGGTACCAGTTGTTAACTGGCTGGTATCACCGGGAGGCACCCGGCACTGCATTGCAAGGCCTGTTAGGTACTCAACACGCATGAGGGAAAGGAGATGATTCGAGACGAAGACAAGCCAGCATGGCGCCGGTTCTGGTTGAAGGTTGTTCCATTTTTATTTGCGGTCGCTTCGGTAAGCGTTCAGTGCTGGGGTGGTGTATGAGCAGAAATGGCATTCGTTCACTGGTTATTGTTCTGGCCATCAGCCTTGTTGCCTGGTCAGCGACCATTATCAAAATTCTGCATGTTACGGGGGTGTTTAATGACTAATTTTCTGCAAAGCAACCCGATGGTTAAAGCAGCTCAAAGCAAACTCGCTATTGCGCAATTTATTGGTAACAGTGGTATGTGGTCTGATGCCATGGCGTCAATAAAAGATATTCATGAAGCAGCAAAGCACGAAGAAGACCATATGTTTTGTGGTCGCACGGATTCACTTTCCGGACTTCAATTTCGTGATGTTGTTTTAAATTATGACCTGTACGGAGATTTAATTTCCGTCGATGCTGACTTGCTTACAGGTCAATATAAAGTAAATACCAAAGTTTCATTTTAATTATCGAATAAATGAATTAATGCCTTAAATGACAGGTATCCACACACCTTAATACAGGAATAAATATGGAAACCGAAACACTCCACTGCTACAGCTGCGGCGGCTCCTTTGCACGCGAAGAGTTGCAGTATCGCCCCATCGGAAAGGGTGCATACCGTAAGCAAGCCTATTACTGCCCTGTGTGTAATGAGAAGCAAAAGAAGAAAGAAACACTTACGGCTGCAAAATCTTCTTTCCGAAACTCATTACCAACCAGACCAGCAACAGCCCAATTACGGCCTTCGTTCTGGAATAAATAAAATCAGTTTCAGTTAGCAATCCTGCAAAAGGAAATGACAAATATGAAAATAGAATTTATTGATAAAGGTGTAATAGCAACCGCGACTGTCACAAGTACGGTATTCGAATTCCGGCTACACAATCGCGCCGTTGATACTGCTTTATTCCTGGCTCCTTCCGTTCGTTCAAAGCGTAGCGGATTCTTTATTTTAAAAACGGTTATTTCCGGGAAAACAACCCATGTATTGCGTGCATACAAGGCTCTTCAGTCGGAGGCTTCACGATGATCGAGCGTGGAATGATTTTTAATGGAGAAATGGTGCGTGCCATCCTCGACGGCCGGAAGACGCAGACGCGGCGCCCAGTGAAATTCCCTGTACATGATGAAAACCTTGGGTGCGAGTTGGCTGGCAATGAACTGGCCGGGGAACTGTCGGCAGGCAACTATCTGAACAGCGCATTTGGCAAGCCAGACGATCGAATTTGGGTGCGCGAGACGTGGGGAGTCGTCAGCCACGAACTGGATGAGGATGGTCGAATCCAACCATGGACGCCAGACCGACCGGCTACAGCCATTCACGAAATGCCGTTTGGCAATGGCTATTACTCTGGCCACGCCATTTATGCAGCTGATGGTGATTTTACTTGGGGTGATGACGATGGTTATGAAGATGGTCGTTCGTGCTGGAAGCCATCCATTCATATGCCGAAAGCAGCAAGCCGCATTCTGCTGGAAATCACCGACGTGCGTATGGAGCGATTAAACGCTATCAGCGAGCGCGATGCTCAGGCCGAAGGAGTAGCGAAACTACGAGGGGGATTCTGGCAGCACTATCAGCCAGGTTGGACGCAGCATCAATTGAGCGCCCGCGGCTCATTCGTAACCCTCTGGAAATCAATCTACGGCAAAGAATCATGGAATTCCAACCCGTGGGTTTGGGTTATCGAGTTCAAACGCGTTGAAGGCGGTGCGGCATGAGTTTCTTCGAAATTGACTCACGATTTTTAATCGATACAGCATTTCACCGCCTGGAAATCATCCGTGACGATGGACTGTATCGCCACTTGCGCATGCAGCAGCCGGAAAATTCTTGCTACTACTACGACGTTATCACCTGGCCTGGTTACTTGACCGTAACCGGCGACATGGGAACCTGGACATTCAGTCGCATCGCGGACATGTTCGACTTTTTTGGCGCCTGGGAAGGTGGAATCAATACCCATTATTGGGCTGAAAAGCTAGAGGCTGGCGCTGGATGTTCGGCACGTGAAATGCTGGCAAAAGAGTATGACCACGATGCGTTCTGCAAAAGCCTGAAAGAGTCTCTAAGTGATTACCTGGAGGACGACGAAAGCACGGAGCATGAAGATGATGACGACTGGGACGACGATGACGATACACCGGATAGCGACAAAGCAGTGGTACGCGAAATCGTCCGCAACTTGTGCCGGACTGGGTTCAACAATGAATGGGAGGCTTATCAGGCTGTTTATGATGCTGATTGGCCAGAGGGCTGGAGTGCATGGGATGTTTGCGATGGACTGACATTTAAAACGTATACCAGCCACTTCCGGTGGATTCTCTTCGCTATCACCTGGGCAATCAGCAAATACCACAACACAAAGATTGTTGATAAAGCGATGGGTACGTTTCTGGCTGTGAAAGGCGCTATCACATAAATTGCATGATACGACTGTAGAAATTTAATGATTTCCAATAATCAACATTAAACCGGGGAACTGATTATAGTTTCCCGGCCATGAGGTTATTTATGGCCGATATTACTCAAGAAGATGAATGGGTGATGGAAAAGGGAATTGTAGCGAAGATGTATATGACTCCCCGGCAAATTAAATCTTACCGGGAGGGGAGATGGATCGAGGGCATTCATTATAAGAAGCACCCACCAGATCCAAAAGCTTCAGAAGGAAGGGTAACGCTTCTCTACAACTACACCAGGATTAATAGGCTTGTCGGGGAAACATAATGAATATGCCTGCTGGCGTAGAGCTGCATGGGAAAGGAATAAGAATTAGCTTTCTATATCGCGGCATACGTTGCCGCGAAGTTTTGCGGGGCTGGACTGTATCAAATAGCAATATAAAAAAAGCGGGCAATCTCCGTGCTTTAATCATGAGTGAGATTCAGCAAGGTAAATTTGACTATGCAAAGCACTTTCCTGAATCAAAGGCGCTTAAAAAATTCACCACAACACAAAAAATTAAAACCTTCGGTGAATTGTGCAAAGTTTATCTTAATGCCAAAAAGCTTGAGGTCTCAGCTGCGTCATACAGAGGCGCAGAATCACGTATAGCAACGCTTTGCGCTATTGTTGGAAGTAATACGCATATTGCGGATATTCAGCATACCGACCTGTTGAATTACAGGAACGCGCTATTAACTGGTAACACCTTTAGCGATCACGCGCCCTGGCTTAAAAGAAAAGGTCGCGCTGTATCCACGGTCAACGGCCTGATGAACAACCTGACTGCGTTGCTCAAGCTGGCGAACCTGAGCGGCTTTATCGAGCATACCCCTCACGAAGGTATAAAGATGCTTAAGCGCTCCAGGAGAGACCCGGATCCGCTTCTACAGAGTGAGTACGAAGGTTTCATCAAAACGTTATCTCCTCGGTATGTTTTGCTCTGGACTACAGCTATCTTTACTGGTCTTCGGCATGGAGAGCTTACAGCTTTAGCCTGGGAGGATGTGGACCTTGATAAGGGTGAGCTTCACGTCAGGCGTAACCAGACGAATGAGGGCCTGTTTGTGCCACCCAAAACCGAAGCGGGGATCAGAACTGTAACCCTACTTGAACCTGCGCTGAATGCTCTACGCGAACAATTCAAGCTAACTGGCGCATTAAGCAAAACCGAAATCACTTTTCATCATCGTGAGCATGGGTTAACTGAACAACAAAAATTGCGGTTCGTATTTATCCCCCCCAAAAACTGGCGCGGGGAAACGAAGTATTATGGCTCTCAGTCTCTGGGGTATAGTTGGGAGGCTGGATTAAAGAAGGCGGGAATCAGGAGCAGACGTCCTTACCAGTCGCGCCACACTTTCGCATGCTGGCTTTTAACTGCTGGAGCTAACCCGTCTTTCATCGCCGGACAGATGGGCCACGAGAATGCGAAGATGGTTTATGAAATCTACTCGAAGTGGATTGGAGAGATGGACCGCAACCAGGTGGAAATGCTGAACAGTAGTTTTTCTGACGTTGTGTCCCAAGGGTGCCCCAAACGCAAGGTAGTGGGTATAAAAAGCGTTTAATTTCAGCAGAATAAAATCACTTGCCGGAATATTAACTTTATTCCAACATGAATGCTCACTACGCCGCAACGGCGGCGAAATAAAAAGCAGGAGCGGATATGATTACGCTGTGGGGCAGAAATAACTCGACCAATGTGAAGAAAGTGCGCTGGGTGCTGGAAGAACTCGACCTCCCGTATCAGCAAATTCTGGCAGGCCTGGAGTTCGGTCTGAATCACGATCCGGCCTATCTGGCCATGAATCCCAATGGGCTGGTACCGCTATTGAAAGATGAGACGACCGATATCGTGCTTTGGGAATCCAACACCATTATCCGCTATCTGGCCGCGCAGTATGGTCAGGATCGCCTGTGGGTGGAGTCGCCCGCCGAACGCGCTCAGGGAGAGAAATGGATGGACTGGGCCAACGGTTCGCTCTCGCCGGCCCATCGGCCGATTTTAATGGGGCTGGTGAGAACCCCGCCGGAAAAACGCGACCCCGCCGCGATTGAAGCCGGTATTGCCACCTGCGAGACCCTGTTCGCCATTCTCGATGACGAACTGTCGCGCCATCAGTGGCTATCAGGCGACGCCTTCGGCCTCGGCGACATCGCCGTCGCGCCGTTCATTTATAACCTGCTGGAGACCGTGAAAACCTGGCAACCGCGCCCGCACCTGCAGCGCTGGTATCAGCAGATTAACCAGCGCCAGGCCTGGCGCAACGTGGTGATGATCCCGGTCACCTGATATTAGCCCGCCGGGCTCACCCTCAGCAGCTCGCCGTTGGATTCGTCGGTTAAGACATACAGATAGCCATCGGGTCCAACGCGCACATCGCGGATACGTTTACCGCGATCGCCCAGAATCCGCTCCTGTTCCGTCACCTTATTGCCGTCAACCTTGAGGACAATCAGCGACGTATCCTTCAGCGCGCCGATAAAGAGCCTGTGCTGCCACTGCGGGAAGGTCGGGGCGTTGTAAAACGCCATACCGCTCACCGCTGGCGACTTCGCCCAGACAAACAGCGGCGCTTCGGTTCCCTCCAGCGTTTTGCCTTTGGCCTCCGGGATCGGCAGGCCGCTATAGTTAATGCCGTGCGTCGCCAGCGGCCAGCCGTAGTTTTTCCCTTTTTGCACCAGGTTGATCTCATCCCCGCCGCGCGGGCCGTGTTCATTTAACCATAGCGTATCGCTCAACGGGTTCATCGCCATCCCCTGGGGGTTGCGAATACCGTAAGACCAGATTTCCGGCCTGACGCCAGCCTGGCCGACAAAAGGATTATCGTCCGGGACCTTGCCATCAGCCGTTAGCCGCACCACTTTTCCCTGCAGCTTATCGAGATCCTGAGCGGTCGAACGCTGGTTATTCTCCCCGAGACCGATAAACAAATAACCGCGGCCGTCGAACACCAGCCGCCCGCCAAAATGGTTGCCGGTTGAGAGCTTCGGCTGCTGGCGGAAAACCACCTGGAAGTTTTCCAGGCGCTGGAGATCCTCGCTCAGTCGGCCGTAGCCTACGGCGGTCCCGGCCTTGTCGTCACTCCCGCCTTCGGCGTAGCTTAGCCAGACCCGGCGCGACTGGGCGAAATCCGGGGCCAGCGCCACGTCAAGCAGCCCCCCCTGCCCGTTGGCCCAGACCTGCGGTACGCCCGAAATCGCAGGCGCGAGGCCTTTTTCCCGCTGCCACAGCCGGAGCTCACCGCCGCGCAGGGTCATCAGAATGCCCCGATCGTCCGGAAGAAAGGCCAGCGCCCACGGGTGTTCAAGCTGGTTCTGCAGCACCTCTACGCGCTCCCGGGCGGCAAGGGCAGCCGCAGGCAGCAACAGTGCGGTAAGGGCTATCATCAGGGTAATGGTCTGGCGCATGGCATACTCCTTTTGTCAGCAATGCGATAAGGGTAGCCAGCGTGGGAAAACGGGAAGGGATTTTTACATAACATTAATCGGGGGGAGCAGGCTCCCCCCGATCTCAGGCATGAGTAATGGGCTTGGAATCATTCAATTTATGAATATTTAGCCGCAATACCGCCAGGCAGCTTTCCAGCTTATCTACGTCGACAGCGATGTAGGACGGGCAGTCATGATGTCCGCTCAGCAGGCACACCGCCGCGGAAGCGACGGCTTCGCCCGCCAGCCGCAGGGCATCCTTTTCCTCCGGCGCAACGACGTGCTGCAGGCGCGGCGCGTGTTGACGCATTTCATGGCACAGTTCAAACAAGTTATCACGTAGATGGTCGTTTTCGCTGACTGACATATAGCCTTTTGCTTTACGCAGCTGTAAATAAGCATCGAGATCAATGTTGGCATTAATCAGCTTATTCATCAGGTTACGATATAGTCTGTCAACGCTCATCGCGGTTCCTCCTCTGTCGTCCTTTACCACAATCATAATATGGTCATTTTTTGTACAAAACGATGAGGCAGATCAATAATTCTCAGGTCATTAACATCCTTTACAATGTTACAACGAAGCTTAAAATCCCCACCTGCGACATCATCTCCTGAAAGCCAAAAATGTTATACGTTCTCATAAAAGTAAAAATTCCAACACTGGGATATAAAATCATTTATTGCAGTAATGATCACAAATTAGCGCAATTCACGTTGCCAGAAAATGCCGCCGGGTGTCATATCATCAAATAAAATGTATTACGTATAACATTCAATAAGAACGGCAGGCATATCGATCCTGTTTGTAACCTTTATCTCTATCGCTTGAAGGAACTGAAATGATGACGCCCGGCAAAAGAAACTATATCTTGTTGAGTCTTTTCGATTTCCTCTATCTCTTCGCCTGGTCCTCGACCATGGCGTTCTTTGTGATCTGGACGACTCAGCACCTCGGGATTAGCGCAACGAAAACCGGCCTGCTCTACTCGGTCAACGCCTTTATTGCCCTGCTGATGCAGCCCTTCTTCGGCTTTATTTCCGATAAGTTCGGCCTGAAAAAGCGGCTGATCTGGATCCTGGTCGCCATGCTGCTACCGGTAGGCCCGTTCTTTATTTATTTGTACGCGCCGCTGCTGGTGCACAGCTTCTGGCTGGGTGCGCTGCTTGGCGGAGTATACCTGGGAATAATTTTTAACTCCGGCTGCGGGGTGATTGATTCGTATATTGATAAAATTTCGCGGCGCTACCAGTTCGAATATGGCCGGGTAAGAATGTGGGGATCGTTAGGCTGGGCCGCCGCCGCGTGGATCGTCGGCAAGTATATCGACAGCAATCCGAACCTCGCCTTCTGGCTGGCGAGTATCGCCATTGTGATTGCCGCGCTCTGTTTTATGCTGACCAAAATCGAGCTGACCGAAGCGGAAATGCAGAAAACCAGCGCGCTGAAAGTTTCGCATGCCCTGGAGCTGGCGAAGAACGGCCAGTTCTGGATGCTGCTGGTCTTTACCCTGTTCGTCACGCAAATCTACGACACCTACGATCAGCAGTTTGCCCAGTACTTTTCTCTGCAGTTCCCGACGCCGGAAGAAGGCAATCGCTGGTACGGCATTTTGGCCTCCATTCAGGTATGCGGCGAGACGCTGTTTTTATGCCTGATGCCGTGGTTCGTAAACCGCACCGGCGCGAAATGGGCGCTGATCATCGCCGGACTGATCATGTCGGTGCGTATCGTCGGCTCCGCGATTCCGCTGGGCCCGGTGTGGATCGGCGCGGTCAAAATGATGCATGCGCTGGAAAAACCGCTGATTCTGGTGTCGGTGTTTAAATTTATCGCCGCCAACTTCGACAACAAGCTCTCCTCGACGGTCTACCTGCTGGTGCTGTTCGTCGCCTCCATCGCCACCGCGATTTACTCGCCGCTGGCCGGGTATTTGTACGACACCATCGGCTTCGCGCATACCTATTATATTCTGGGCGGCATTGCCGGGCTGTTTACGCTGATCTCGGTATTTACGCTGCGCGACAATAGAGAACCGACCGCGCCGGGGGCTGCGCCAGGCGCTGGCGTTGCGCAAAGCCATTAATCAAAATTCGCCCGGAAGCCTTTTTCGGGCAAATTAGCGGAAGCTCCACTGCACGCTCATCACAAATATGGCCGGGACGATAATGCCCGTTTCCACGCCGAAATAATCGGTAAAATTGTACTGCAGGCCATGATAAATATAGGGAGAGAAACCGACGCCGGTGATTTTCTTCGCCGTTCGATAGGTGCCTGAATCCCCGCAATCGCGAAAGGCTTTAAAGAAAAACTCGCCGGTATAGGCATAGACGCCCTTGAACGTCCAGCCGCTTGCCCCCGCGTACCAGTCTCTCCTCGCCCCTAAAGAGAGGCAGCGGTCGGCAAAGCTATTCTTCATGGTGCCGGCCAACAGGCTGTACTTTGAATCCGCTGACAGCTTGCGCTCAACGGAAAAAAATTGGTTATTGAATTTTTCGTTATATTGACCGTGATTGCCGGTCATGTGGTAAACAAAGGAACCGGTATTGACCGAATATAACGCCATCTCGTTGGCATAAACGGGCGTCGCGCCAATCATGGCCAGCGCGCAGACGAAACCACCCAACTTTTTAAACATGGGAAACCTGATAAAAATAAAGACTGAAAGCAGCGGCTATTTTACCGCTTCAGGTTAAACCAGATCTAAACCGACTTCCCCGGGTTGCAAGATAAAAGGTGAATAACTCCCTTATTTTGATTAACAATCTGGATAATCATCCCGATAAAAAGAAACACGGACATCGCCAGGCTAACAAGAAAAGGAGTATAAACTTTCCGCCGATCTCTGTAGAATCCCTGCCCTGACCATCCCAATAATTGAACACTTTTTAAGCTATGAGCAATGTCACCCCTCAGCCGAAGATCGGCTTTGTCTCTCTGGGCTGCCCGAAAAACCTCGTGGACTCAGAACGTATCCTGACTGAACTGCGTACCGAAGGATATGACGTGGTTCCCTCCTACGATAACGCTGATATGGTTATCGTTAACACCTGCGGCTTTATCGATAGCGCCGTGCAGGAGTCGCTGGAAGCGATTGGCGAAGCGTTGAAAGAAAACGGCAAAGTGATCGTCACCGGCTGCCTGGGCGCAAAAGAAGATCAGATCCGCGAAGTGCATCCGAAGGTGCTGGAAATTACCGGCCCGCACAGCTATGAACAGGTGCTGGAACACGTCCACCACTACGCGCCGAAGCCTAAACACAACCCGTTCCTCAGCCTGGTGCCGGAACAGGGCGTGAAGCTGACGCCGCGTCATTACGCTTACTTAAAAATTTCCGAAGGCTGCAACCATCGCTGCACCTTCTGCATCATCCCGTCAATGCGCGGCGATCTGGTCAGCCGTCCGATTGGCGAAGTGCTGGCGGAAGCCAAACGCCTGGCCGACGCCGGCGTCAAAGAGCTGCTGGTGATCTCTCAGGACACCTCCGCCTACGGCGTTGATGTCAAACATCGCAGCGGTTTCCACAACGGTATGCCGGTCAAAACCAGTATGGTTAGCCTGTGCGAAGAGCTGGCGAAGCTCGGTATCTGGGTGCGCCTGCACTACGTCTATCCGTACCCGCACGTCGATGATGTGATCCCGCTGATGGCGGAAGGCAAAATTCTGCCCTACCTCGATATTCCGCTGCAGCACGCCAGCCCGCGTATTCTCAAGATGATGAAGCGTCCGGGCTCCGCCGACCGCCAGCTGGCGCGCATCAAGCAGTGGCGCGAAGTCTGCCCGGAACTCACCCTGCGCTCGACCTTTATCGTCGGCTTCCCGGGTGAAACGGAAGACGATTTCCAGATGCTGCTCGACTTCCTGAAAGAAGCCCGCCTCGACCGCGTCGGCTGCTTCAAGTACAGCCCGGTGGAAGACGCGACCGCCAACGAGCTGGCAGATCAGGTGCCGGAAGAGGTGAAAGAAGAGCGCTGGAACCGCTTTATGCAGCTGCAGCAGCAGATCTCCGCCGAGCGCCTGCAGGAGAAAGTCGGTCGTGAAATTATGGTGCTGATCGACGAAGTGGATGAAGAAGGGGCAATTGGCCGCAGCATGGCCGATGCGCCGGAAATCGACGGCGCGGTCTACCTGAACGGTGAGAGTAAAGTCAAACCGGGCGACGTTGTGCGGGTGAAAGTCGAACACGCCGACGAATACGATCTGTGGGGCAGCCGGATTTAATTCCGCCCGCTTAACCTATCCCGGATGAAGGCGCTCGCGCGCCTTATCCGGGCGACAAAACCGCACAGGATTAACGTGCGGTGTGCTTTCCCGGACACCTGTCCGGGCTGCGCAATCCTCGAACGCCTACCCTTTTATCCTCGGATCCAGCGCATCGCGCAGGCCGTCACCCAGCAGGTTAAACGCCAGCACCGTCAGAAAAATCGCGATTGCCGGGAACAGCGCCACGTGCGGCGCCATCACCATATCCGCCCGCGCCTCGTTGAGCATCGCCCCCCACTCCGGCGTCGGCGGCTGCGCGCCAAGCCCCAGAAATGACAGGCTGGCAGCGGAGATAATCGACACCCCGATACGCATCGTAAAGTAGACCACAATCGATGATACCGTTCCGGGCAATATATGATTAAACAGGATGGTAGCATCGCTGGCGCCGATGCTGCGCGCCGACTCAATAAAGGTCTGCTGCTTAAGCACCAGGGTATTGCCGCGCACCAGACGCGCAAAGGCCGGGATCGAAAAGATCGCCACCGCGATGATGACGTTCGACATCCCGCTCCCCATTACCGCCACGACCGCAATTGCCAGCAAAATCCCCGGGAAAGCGAACAGCACGTCGCAGATACGCATAATGATGCGATCCCACCAGCCTTCGTAATACCCGGCCAGTAGCCCAAGTACGGTGCCGATGGCCGCGCCGATGAATACCGCCAGTACCCCGGCGGCCAGCGAGATCTGCGCACCGACCAGCACCCGACTAAAGATATCCCGCCCCAGCGAATCAACGCCGAACCAGTGCATCATTGACGGGCCGTCGTTGAGCCGGTCGTAATCAAAATAGTTTTCCGCGTCGAACGGCGCAATCCACGGCGCCACGATCGCCACCGCAATCAGCAGCAGAACAAATACCCCCGCCCCCATCGCCACCGGCTGACCGCGAAACCGCCGCCAGAACTCGTGCCACGGGGTACGTATCTGCCCGGGTTTAATCCCCGGCATCGCGTTGATAGCCGCTTGTCTTCTCCAGTTGAGCAATCGCACCTTACTTGTACCTGATAGCCGGATTAATGGCGGCATACAGCACGTCCACCACTAAATTAATAAGAATAAACTCCAGCGAAAACAGGAGAACTTCCGCCTGAATCACCGGATAGTCGCGCATCTCCACCGAGTCCACCAGCAGACGCCCGAGGCCTGGCCAGTTAAAGACCTTCTCCACCACGATTGAACCGCCGAGCAAAAAGCCGAACTGCAGCCCCATCATGGTCACCACCGGGATCATCGCGTTGCGCAGGCCGTGCTTGAGCACCACCAGCGTTTCGCTGACGCCTTTTGCCCGCGCGGTACGCATGTAATCTTCATGCAGGACATCGACGAACGAGGCGCGGGTAAAGCGCGCCATCACCGCCGCCACCGCCGCGCCCAGGGTCAGCGAAGGCAGAATATAGTGGCGCCAGCTGTCGGCACCCACCGTCGGCAGCCAGCCCAGCTCAACGGAAAAGACCTGCATCAGCAGCATGCCGAGCGCGAACGCCGGGAACGAGATGCCGGTTACCGCCAGCGCCATTCCCAGGCGATCCGGCCAGCGGTTGCGCCAGACTGCCGCCACGATCCCCGCCGCCATACCGAAGATCACCGCCCAGCTCATGCTGGCGAGCGTTAACCAGAACGTGGGCATGAAACGGCTGGCGATTTCGCTGCTTACCGGGCGACGCGAGGCCATCGAGGTACCGAAATCCCCCTGCACAATATTGCTGATATAGTGCCAGAACTGCACGTGCAGCGGCCGATCGAGCCCCAGCTGCTGGCGCACCATTCCCACCACCTGAGCATCGGCTTCCGGCCCGGCAATCAGCCGCGCCGGGTCCCCGGGCAGCATATGCACGAACAGAAACACCAGCACCGCCACAATCAGCAGCGTGGGGATCAGTCCCAGCAGGCGTTTAATCACATAATTGAGCATGCTTCTCCTTGCGCGAAGTCCCCGCAGCCTGCGCCCGGGGACCCGCAGCTATCTACTTAAGATCCGCCTGTTCAAAGCTAAATCCGGTATCCGGCTGGATATAGAATCCGGTCAGATTTTTACTGTGCGCCGAGACCAGTTTCTCTACCACCAGCGGCACCCACGGCGACTCTTTCCAGATAGTATCCTGCGCGTCTTTATACAGCCGCGTTTTTTCCTGCGCATCGGTGGTTTTCAGCGCGTCGTTGAGGTCTTTATCCACCTGGGGATTGCTATAGAAAGCCGTATTGAACAGGGTCGGCGGCCAGTTCTGCGACGCGAACAGCGGCGACAGCGCCCAGTCCGCTTCTCCGGTCGACGCCGACCAGCCGGTATAGAACATGCGTACGCCGCTCTCTTTCTGCCCCTTACCTTCCACTTCCGCCGCGCGCTGGCCCGCATCCATCGCCGTCAGCTGCGCCTTAATGCCCACCTGCGCCAGCTGCTGCTGGGTAAACTGCAGCACTTTCTGCGCCGTACTGTGGTTGTGCGACGACCACAGCGTGGTGCTAAATCCATTCGGATAGCCCGCTTCTTTCAGCAGCTCGCGGGCCTTTGCCGGATCGTACGGCCAGGCGCTGTAGCTTGCAGCGTAGGCAATTGACGGCGGCACCACGCCGGTCGCCGGGGTGGCATAGCCCGCAAAGGCGACTTTTACCAGCGCCTGACGGTTAATGGCGTAGTTAATCGCCTCGCGCACTTTGGGGTTATCAAACGGCTTCTGCGTCACGTTCATGCTGATATAGCGCTGCATGATCGACGGGCTGGCCACCAGCTCCAGCTTGCTGTTTTTCGCCAGCAGCGGCGCCTGCTCGTAAGGGATCGGGAACGCAAACTGCGCTTCGCCGGTCTGCAGCATCGCCGCGCGGGTATTGTTATCTACGACCGGGCGCCAGGTGATGGAGTCCAGCTTCGGCAGCCCCGGCTGCCAGTAACCGGCGAACTTCTTCACTTTAACGAAGTCGGTCTGATTCCAGGTGTCGAGCTGATACGGGCCGGTGCCAACCGGATGGAAACCAATCTCTTTACCATATTTCTTCAGCGCCGCCGGAGAAATCATCGCCGTCGCCGGGTGGGCCAGGATATTGATAAACGCCGAGAAAGGTTGTTTGAGGGTAATTTTCACCGTTGTCGGGTCAACCGCCTCGGTGCTGGCGATATTTTTATACAGGTTATAGCGCTTGAGATGGTTTTCCGGATTGCTGGCGCGATCGAGGTTCGCCTTAACCGCTTCGGCATTGAATTCGGTTCCGTCCTGGAACTTCACCCCCGGATGCAGCTTAATGGTATACACCAGGCCGTCCGGGGAAACGGTATAGCTTTCCGCCAGCACGTTTTGCAATTTCATCTCTTTATCAAGGCCGAACAGCCCCTGATAGAACGACTTCGCGACGGCCTGCGACAGCGTGTCGTTAGCATCATACGGGTCGAGGGTCGTAAAGTTAGAGCCGACCGCCACCACCACATCTTTTGCGGCAAAGGCCGGAGCCGCTGTCAGCGCCGAAGCGACGCCCAGCGCCAACAGCCATTTGCCTGAAACGCGTTGAGTCATGTTGTTCTCCTGAAATGCTGCATTATTGGTGTCGTTGTTAGCGCGCCAGCACGTCGGCGGCGGGCTCTCTGGCGACAAAGTGCCCCGGTCCCACCTGCTGTAACGGCGTACTGATCCCCTCTTCGCCCCGCTTGAAGATGTTGCCCGGCAGCTCGTCTGAAAGCAGCACGCGCTGCGGACGACGATGCGCAGGATCGGCCACCGGAACGGCGGCCATCAGTTTACGGGTATAGGGGTGCTGCGGGTTTTCAAACACGGCGCGGCGCGGGCCGATCTCGACAATGCGCCCGCGATACATCACCGCCACGCGGTGGCTGATGCGCTCAACCACCGCCATGTCATGGGAGATAAACAGAAATGCGATACCCATCTCACGCTGTAGATCGAGCATCAGATTGATAATTTGCGCGCGAATCGACACATCAAGCGCCGATACCGACTCATCGGCAATCACCACTTTCGGATTGAGCGCCAGCGCGCGGGCAATACAGATGCGCTGCCGCTGGCCGCCGGAAAACTCGTGCGGATAGCGCCACGCATGCTCCGGCTCCAGCCCGACGCGTTCCAGCAGCCAGCTGACCCGCTCACGAGCGGCATCGCCCTCCAGCAGCCGATGCACGCGCAGCGGTTCCATAATCGAATAGCCCACCGTTTGCCGTGGGTCGAGGGAAGCGTAGGGGTCCTGAAAGATAAACTGGATATCGCGGCGCAGCGCCTGAAGCTTACTGCCCGTCAGCGTATCAATCCGCTGGCCGTTGAAGGTGATGCTGCCGCCCTGAGTTTCCACCAGCCGCAGCAGCGCCCGGCCGGTCGTTGATTTACCGCAGCCGGACTCCCCCACCAGGCTCAGGGTTTCGCCGGGCCATAAATCAAAGCTGACCTTTTCGACCGCATGCACCTCGCGGGTAATGCGGTTGAGAATGCCGCTACGCAGCGGGAAGCGCGCCACCAGATCGCGAACTTTCAGGATCGGTTCCCCGGACACAACGGTGTTCTGCCCCTCCGGCGACGGGCTCTGGTTTAACAGCGGGAAGAGGCGCGGCAGCGAAGTGCCGCGCATTGCCCCCAGCCGCGGCACCGCGGCCAGCAGCGCCTGAGTATACGGGTGCTTCGGCGCGCGGAAAATCTCTTCCACGCTGCCGGTTTCCACCGCTTCGCCGCGATACATCACCAGCACGCGGTCGGCGATATCGGCGACCACCCCCATATCGTGGGTAATAAAGATAACGCCCATCGCCATCTCTTTTTGCAGGACGGCAATCAGCTGTAAAATCTGCGCCTGAATAGTCACGTCCAGCGCGGTGGTCGGTTCATCGGCAATCAGCACAGCCGGTCGGCAGGAGAGCGCCATGGCGATCATCACCCGCTGACGCATCCCGCCGGAAAGCTGATGCGGATAGCGCGAGAGCATGGCTTCCGCTTCCGGAATGCGCACCTGATCGAGCATTTTCTTCGCTTCGCGCAGGGCCTCATCATGCTTCAGGCCCTGGTGTAAGCGGATAGATTCGGCAATCTGTTCACCGATGGTGAAGACCGGATTTAGCGACGTCATCGGCTCCTGGAAGATCATCGCCATATCCGCGCCGCGCACGCCGCGCATCTCGGTTTCAGACTGTTCGCTCAGCTCAATCACCTGCCGGCTGCGACGACGCAGCAGCAGCGCATCGCTGCGCACTTCGCTGACCGCCTGGTCGAGCAGGCGCATCAGCGCCAGGGACGTCACCGACTTCCCGGAGCCGGACTCGCCGACAATCGCCAGCGTCTCGCCGCGCCGCAGGGTAAACGACAGGTCGCGGACGGCGGAAAAAGCCTGCTGCTGCTGATTGAACACGACGTTCAGGCCGCGCACCTGCAGAACATCATCGGCATCGATTTCTTGACTATGCGGCAACGCCCTTTCCTCTTATTCGCGATAAATACCAATCGTGGGCGTATCGCCCGCATAACACCAGGCCCGGTACATGCCTTCGCTATTAAACGGCAGCGCCACGTTGCCTTCTCTGTCGATGGCGATCAGGCCGCCGCTGCCGCCCAGCGCCGGAAGTTTCTCCATCACCACCCTTTCGCAGGCCTCCTGCAGGCTGAGCTGGCTATACTCCATCAGCGCCGAAATATCGTAGGCCGCGAGCGTACGTATAAACACTTCGCCGGTACCGGTACAGGAAACGGCGACGCTGGCGTTATTGGCATAGCAGCCCGCACCGGGCAGCGGGCTGTCGCCGACGCGTCCCGGTAGCTTATTGGTCATGCCGCCGGTGGAGGTCGCCGCCGCGAGGTTGCCCGCCAGATCCATCGCGACCGCGCCGACGGTGCCCATTTTGTGCCGTTCATCCAGCGGCGCGGCGTGATGATCGAGCACGATATCGTCGCCCTCCTGCGCCTGACGCAGCTGCAGCAAACGCTCGGGAGTCGAAAACAGGCTGTTATCGACCCGCGCCATACCGCGGGAAGCGGCAAACGCTTCCGCCCCCTCGCCAATCAACAGCACGTGCGGGCTTTGCTCCAGCACCAGACGCGCCGCCAGCACCGGATTGCGTAAATGCTGAACCCCGGCCACGGCCCCCGCCTGTAAGCTGTAACCATCCATCACGCAGGCATCGAGCTCATGGCGGGTATCGCGGGTAAATACCGAGCCAATACCGGCGTTAAATAACGGGCACTCCTCCAGCAGCCGGACCGCTTCGGTGACCGTATCCAGCGCGCTGGCCCCGGCAGCCAGCATTTTTTGTCCACTATCGACAATCGCCGACAGCGCCGCCACGTACTCCCGCTCGCGCGCCGGCGTCATCTGCGCGCGGCTAATCGCCCCGGCCCCGCCGTGAATTGCTATAACCGCCTTACCCATTGCGCCATTCCTTAACGATAAAGTGTATAAATATCATTATCGTGCTGACTGTCCTATACAATTTTTGAATATAGAAAGAGCGGACGGTGATGTAAAGCTTGTCGCCAGGTGGGATATAGCCCGCCTCTCTTTTCTGCCATAATAGGCGTTTTCGATGTTTGCCCGCAGGAGAAACCCATGGATTTTACCGCCGGACTGATGCCGCTCGACACAGCCCTGACCCAGATGCTCACTCGTATTACGCCGCTGAATGCGACGGATACCGTACCGCTGTTGCAGGCCTTTTCGCGCGTGACCGCCCATGATCTCGTTTCGCCGCTTAACGTTCCCGGTTTTGATAACTCGGCGATGGACGGCTACGCCGTGCGCCTGGCGGATCTCACCGACGGCGCAGCGCTGCCGGTGGCCGGCAAGGCCTTCGCCGGTCAACCCTTTGACGGCGTCTGGCCCGCGGGCACCTGTATCCGCATTATGACCGGCGCGCCGGTGCCGGAAGGCTGCGACGCGGTGGTGATGCAGGAGCAGGCCGAACAAACCGATGAGGGTATCCGCTTCCTCGCGCCGGTGAAAAACGGGCAGAATATTCGTCGTCTTGGCGAAGACATCGCCCACGGCGCGGTCGTCTTCCCCGCAGGTACCCGCCTGACCGCCGCCGAGCTGCCGGTCATCGCCTCGCTGGGGATTGCCGAGGTTGAGGTGGTACGTAAAGTGCGGGTGGCAGTCTTCTCCACCGGCGATGAGCTCCAGCTGCCGGGCCAGCCGCTGGCCGACGGGCAGATTTACGATACCAACCGCCTGGCGGTGCACCTGATGCTGCAGGAGCTGGGCTGCGAGGTCATTAACCTCGGCATTATTCCCGACGACCCGGCTAAACTGCACGAAGCCTTTATTCAGGCTGACCAGCAGGCCGACGTGGTGATTAGCTCCGGCGGCGTTTCCGTCGGCGAGGCGGACTACACCAAAGCAATCCTCGAAGAGCTGGGGGAAATCGGCTTCTGGAAGCTGGCGATTAAGCCGGGTAAACCTTTCGCTTTCGGCAAGCTCAACCACAGCTGGTTCTGCGGCCTGCCCGGCAACCCGGTTTCCGCAACGCTGACCTTCTACCAATTGGTTCAGCCGCTGCTGGCGAAGCTGTCCGGCAACGTCGGGCAAGCTCAGCCGATGCGCCTGCGCGTTCGCGCCGCCTCCGGCCTGAAGAAATCGCCGGGCCGCCTCGATTTTCAGCGCGGCGTGCTGCAGCGCGGTCCCGACGGCGAGCTGGTGGTTAGCAGCACCGGTCACCAGGGCTCGCATATCTTCAGTTCATTCAGCCTCGGCAACTGCTTTATCGTTCTCGAACGCGAGCGCGGCAACGTGGAAGCGGGCGAATGGGTGGAAGTCGAGCCGTTTAATCATCTGTTCGGAGGGCTGTAATGGGCATGGAGCTGAGCGATGCGGAGATGCTGCGCTATAACCGGCAGATTATTCTCCGCGATTTCGATTTTGACGGTCAGGAGCAGCTGAAAGCCTCCCGCGTGCTGGTCGTCGGCCTCGGCGGGCTGGGCTGCGCCGCCGCGCAGTATCTGGCGGCGGCAGGCGTGGGCCAGCTAACCCTGCTCGATTTCGACACCGTCTCGCTCTCCAACCTTCAGCGCCAGACGCTGCACAGCGACGACACCATCGGCCAGCCGAAGGTCGACTCCGCCCGCGCCGCGCTGGCGCGGATTAATCCCCACGTTCAGCTCACGGCGCTCAACGCGCGGTTGGAAGACGAGGCGCTGGCGGCGCAAATCGCCGCCCACGATCTGGTGCTCGACTGTACCGACAACGTCGCGATCCGTAACCAGCTCAACGCCGGATGTTTCCGCCATAAAACGCCGCTGGTCTCCGGCGCGGCGATTCGCATGGAAGGGCAAATCAGCGTCTTTACGTATCAGGAAGATGAACCCTGCTACCGCTGCCTGAGCCGCCTGTTTGGCGAAAACGCCCTCACCTGCGTCGAAGCCGGCGTCATGGCGCCGCTGGTCGGCACCATCGGTTCGCTGCAGGCGATGGAAGCGATTAAGCTGCTGGCCCGCTACGGTAGCCCGGCAACGGGAAAAATCGTCATGTACGACGCCATGCGCTGCCAGTTCCGCGAAATGAGGCTGCCGCGTAACCCTCACTGCGAGGTGTGCGGTACGCCCTGATCCTTTTCCGGCGGCGCTGTCGCCGGATGTTTTGTGACCCGCAGCGGCATTTTAACCTTCATTCTCCTTCCTCTTTCTGCTTGTTGATTTATATCAATACAACTTTCATTCGAAAGTAATTTAATCTTCATATGCAAATAAGAGGGTGAATCATGATCTTCAACATTCAGCGTTATTCAACCCATGACGGCCCGGGGATCCGCACTGTTGTCTTCCTCAAAGGGTGTTCGCTGGGCTGCCGCTGGTGCCAGAATCCGGAAAGCCGCGCCCGCACGGCGGATTTGCTGTATGACGCCCGCCTTTGCCTGGACGGCTGCGACCTCTGCCAGCAGGCTGCGCCGGAGGTGATTACCCGCAAGCTGGACGGTCTGATTATCCACCGCGAAAAGCTCACCGATGCGCATATCGGCAAATTGCGCGACTGCTGCCCGACCACGGCATTAACCGTGTGCGGCGAAGAGAAAAGCGTCGAAGAGATTATGGCCACGGTGCTGCGCGACAAACCGTTTTACGACCGCAGCGGCGGCGGCGTCACGCTTTCCGGCGGCGAGCCGTTTATGAATCCCGAACTGGCCCGACAGCTGTTTGAGGCCAGCCACAACGCGGGGATCCACACCGCGGTCGAAACCTGCCTGCACGTGCCGTGGAAATACGTCGAACCCGCTTTGCCGTTTATCGACCTGTTTCTCGCCGACCTCAAGCACGTCAACGAAGCGATTTTTCAGCAGTGGACGGACGGCAGCGCCCGCCGGGTGCTGGATAACCTGCAGCGCGTCGCGCAGGCCGGAAAGAAAATCATCATTCGCGTGCCGCTGATCCAGGGCTTTAACGCCAACGAAAGCGATATTGCCGCCATTACCGATTTTGCCGCTGACCGTTTACAGGTTGGCGAGATCCACTTCCTGCCTTACCACACCTTAGGCATGAATAAATACCAATTACTCAGTCAGCCCTATACCGCTCCGGATAAACCGCTTGCTGCACCCGAGCTGCTCGCCTTCGCGCAGCGCTATGCTCAGAGCAAAGGTTTAACGGCGACTCTACGAGGATAACCTTATGACAACGTTGAAACTGGATACTCTGAGCCCGCGCATTCAGGCGCATAAAATGGCGCTGGTGCATATCGTTAAGCCGCCGGTTTGTACCGAGCGCGCCCTGCACTATACCGAAGCCTATCAGCAGCACCTGGATAAGCCGATCCCGGTACGCCGCGCGCTGGCGCTGGCCCATCACCTGGCGGAACGCACGATCTGGATTAAGCACGATGAACTGATCGTCGGCAACCAGGCCAGCGAAGTTCGCGCGGCGCCTATCTTCCCGGAATACACCGTTAGCTGGATCGAAAAAGAGATCGACGACCTCGCCGATCGCCCCGGCGCCGGGTTTGCCGTTAGCGAAGAGAACAAACGCGTGCTCCATGAAGTGTGCCCGTGGTGGCGCGGTCAAACCGTACAGGATCGCTGCTACGGCATGTTTACCGACGAGCAAAAAGCGCTGCTGGCGACCGGCATTATCAAAGCCGAAGGCAATATGACCTCCGGCGACGCTCACCTTGCGGTTAACTATCCGCTGCTGCTGGAAAAAGGCCTCGACGGCATGCGGGCGAAAGTCGCCGAGCGCCGTTCGCGCATTAACCTAACCGTGCTGGAAGATCTGCACGGCGAGCAGTTCCTTAAAGCCATTGATATCGTGCTGGAAGCGGTCAGCGACCACTGTAAGCGCTATGCCGGGCTGGCGCGCAATATGGCCGCGACGGAGAGCCGCGAATCCCGCCGCGACGAGCTGCTGGCGATAGCCGAAAACTGCGATATTATCGCCCACGAGCCACCGAAAACCTTCTGGCAGGCGCTGCAGCTGTGCTATTTCATCCAGCTGATTCTGCAGATCGAATCCAACGGTCACTCGGTCTCTTTCGGCCGTATGGACCAGTATCTCTACCCTTACTATCGCCGCGACGTTGAGCTGGCGCAATCATTGGATCGCGAACACGCCATCGAGCTGCTGCACTGCTGCTGGCTGAAGCTGCTGGAAGTGAACAAAATTCGCTCCGGCTCGCACTCTAAGGCTTCCGCCGGTAGCCCGCTGTACCAGAACGTCACCATCGGCGGCCAGAATCTGGTGGACGGCAACGCGCAGGACGCGGTGAACCCGCTCTCCTACGCCATCCTGGAATCCTGCGGTCGGCTGCGTTCGACTCAACCTAACCTCAGCGTGCGCTATCACGCGGGCATGAGCAACGACTTCCTCGACGCCTGCGTGCAGGTGATCCGCTGCGGCTTCGGCATGCCGGCGTTCAACAACGATGAAATCGTCATCCCGGAATTTATCAAGCTGGGGATTGAGCCGCAGGACGCGTACGACTATGCCGCTATCGGCTGCATCGAAACCGCCGTCGGCGGTAAATGGGGCTATCGCTGCACCGGGATGAGCTTTATCAACTTCGCCCGCGTCATGCTGGCAACCCTGGAAGGCGGCCGCGACGCCACCAGCGGCCAGGTTTTCCTGCCGCAGGAACATGCGCTGTCAAAAGGCAACTTCGACAACTTTGAACAGGTTCTGGCCGACTGGGATACGCAGATCCGCTACTACACGCGCAAATCTATCGAGATTGAGTACGTGGTCGACACCATGCTGGAAGAGAACGTGCACGATATTCTCTGCTCGGCGCTGGTCGATGACTGCATCGAGCGCGCGAAGAGCATCAAGCAGGGCGGCGCGAAGTATGACTGGGTTTCCGGTCTGCAGGTCGGCATCGCTAACCTCGGCAACAGCCTGGCGGCGGTGAAGAAGCTGGTGTTCGATCAGGGCGTTATTGGTCAGCAGGAGCTGGCAAAGGCGCTGGCTGAAGACTTCGAAGGCCTGACCCACGAGCAGCTGCGCCAGCGCTTAATCAACGGCGCGCCGAAATACGGTAACGATGAAGACAGCGTGGATATGCTGCTGGCTCGCGCCTACCAGACCTATATCGACGAGCTGAAGCTGTATCATAACCCGCGCTACGGTCGCGGCCCGATCGGCGGCAACTACTACGCCGGCACCTCGTCCATTTCCGCCAACGTGCCGTTTGGCGCGCAGACCATGGCGACGCCGGATGGCCGTAAAGCGCACTCGCCGCTGGCGGAAGGGGCCAGCCCGGCCTCCGGTACCGACCATCTCGGGCCGACCGCGGTAATCAGCTCGGTGGGCAAACTGCCGACCGGCTCAATCCTCGGCGGCGTACTGCTTAACCAGAAGCTGAACCCGGCCACGCTGGAGAACGAATCCGATAAGCAAAAACTGATGGTGCTGCTGCGCACTTTCTTCGAGGTGCATAAAGGCTGGCATATTCAGTACAACATCGTGTCGCGCGAGACGCTGCTGGAAGCGAAGAAACACCCAGACCAGTATCGTGATTTAGTGGTCCGCGTGGCCGGTTACTCGGCGTTCTTTACCGCCCTGTCGCCGGATGCACAGGACGATATTATCGCCCGTACCGAGCATACGCTGTAAGCCACATCCCCCGGCTTGCGCTACGCTTAGCCGGGCTACAGGTTCGAAGCCGTTTACGGGCCGGTAGTTCGGGTAAGGCGTTTACGCCGCAATCCGGGGTTTTATGCTGCACAGAGGTGAACGCAAACTTTCATTCGAAATAAATTTGTGCTCCCCATCACATTGTAATTAGAATGTTACTGGTCGAAGTTAAGCCAGGAGCATGTGTTATGACCGTTAAAGTTATCGTCACCGATATGGACGGAACTTTTCTCAATGACGCCAAGCAGTATGACCGCTCGCGTTTTCTCGCGCAGTTCGCGCAACTCCAGCAGCAGGGTATTGAGTTCGTGGTCGCCAGCGGCAACCAGTACTACCAGCTGATCTCTTTTTTCCCGGAAATCCGTGACCAAATCTCCTTTGTTGCCGAGAACGGCGCGCTGGTTTACGAACGCGGTCAACAGCTGTTCCACGGCGAACTCACCCGTCATGAATCCCAGGTCGTCATTGGTGAACTGCTGAAAGACCCGCAGCTCAACTTCGTCGCCTGCGGCCTCGAGAGCGCTTACGTCAGCGAGCGCGCGCCCGAGGCGTTCGTCACCCTGATGTCAAAGCACTACCATCGCCTGCAGCGCATTAGCCGCTATCATGACATCGACGACACGCTGTTTAAGTTTTCCCTTAACCTGCCGGATAGCGAAATCCCGCAGCTTATCGACAAACTGCACGTCTCGCTGGACGGCATCATGAAGCCGGTCACCAGCGGCTTTGGCTTCGTCGATTTGATTATCCCCGGCCTGCATAAAGCCAACGGTATAAGCCGCCTGCTGAAGCGCTGGAACATCTCACCGCAGGCCTGCGTAGCCATTGGCGACAGCGCTAACGATACGGAAATGCTCAAGCTGGTGAAATACTCTTTCGCGATGGCCAACGCCGCCGAAAGCATCAAGGCGGTGTCGCGTTTTGCCACCGATGATAACAACCACGACGGCGCGCTGAACGTCATTCAGGCCGTCCTCGACCACACCGCCCCGTTCAACGAGTAACGCCACACCCGGGGTTTACCGCCCCGGCTTCCCGTTTTGTGCACCTCCGCATAATTTTAAACTTGCATTAACTTAATTTTAACTTAAATTATCATATGTAAGATATATTACTTTCGAATGAAAGATGAGAGGTCATTATGGCTGTTACCCATACCTGTGAAACTTTACCCGCCGACCCCAAAGCGGCCATCCGCCGGATTAAACAGGAGCTGCGGGCGCAAATTGGCGACGTGCAGGCGGTGTTCGATCGGCTGACGGCGCGTATCGCCGCGCGTCTGGAAGAGATTGACGCCCTTAAGGCCAGCGGTCAGGACGTCTGGCCAACGATCCCGTTCGCCGATATTGCCCGGGGCCAGGTCACGGAAGCCCAGCGCGAGCTCATCAAGCGTCGCGGCTGCGCCGTTATCAAGGGCCATTTTTCTCGCGAACAGGCGCTGGCGTGGGACAACGCAATGCTCGAGTATCTCGACCGCAACCATTTCGATGACGTTTATAAAGGTCCCGGCGATACCTTTTTCGGGTCGCTGGAAGCTTCGCGCCCGGAAATCTATCCGATTTACTGGTCCCAGGCGCAGATGCAGGCGCGACAGAGCGATGAAATGGCCGCCGTGCAGTCGTTCCTCAACCGTCTGTGGACCTTTAACCGCGACGGCAAGCAGTGGTTCGACCCGGACGTCAGCGTCATTTACCCGGACCGCATTCGCCGCCGCCCGCCGGGAACCACCTCGAAAGGACTGGGGGCGCATACCGATTCCGGCGCCCTGGAGCGCTGGCTGCTGCCGGCCTATCAGAAAGTGTTTGCCGACGTGTTTAACGGCAACATTGATGCTTACGACCCGTGGGACGCGGCGCACCGCACCGAAGTCGAAGAGTATACGGTCGACAACACCACCAAATGCTCGGTGTTCCGCACCTTCCAGGGGTGGACCGCGCTCTCCGATATGATCCCCGATCAGGGTCTGCTGCACGTGGTGCCGATCCCGGAAGCGATGGCTTACGTGCTGCTGCGTCCGCTGCTCGATGATGTCCCGGAAGATGAGCTGTGCGGCGTCGCGCCGGGCAAGGTGCTGCCGATTTCGGAAAAATGGCACCCGCTGCTGATCAAAGCCTTAAGCTCTATTCCGGCGCTGAATGCGGGCGATTCGGTATGGTGGCACTGCGACGTGATCCACTCGGTCGCGCCGGTGGAAAATCAGCAGGGCTGGGGCAACGTGATGTATATTCCCGCCGCGCCAATGTGCGAGAAAAACCTCGCCTACGCGCAGAAGGTCAAAGCGGCGCTGGCGCGCGGCGCTTCGCCGGGAGATTTCCCCCGCGAGGATTATGAAAGCGACTGGGAAGGCCGCTTTACGCTGGATGACTTAAATATCCACGGTAAGCGCGCGTTGGGGATGGCGAATTAATCATCATATAGCCCCTTCGCTTCAACGGCGGTACGGCGGTTACCGGCGCGTATCCGCCGTACCGAATCGCGTACTGCCAGCGTCCCATGCAGGAGTAACGCGCCGTGCGGCGCATCGGGACGGATCAGTCTCTGCTGTAATAAATGTACCGCTTCGGCCCCTAATTCATCGCGTGGGACGTGGACGGCGGTTAGCGGTACATCCTGGATCGCCGCCAGGTTAAAGCCGTCGATGCTCATGACGGAAACATCCTGCGGGACGCGCAAACCGCGTTTTTGTAATGCGGCGATCGTGCCTGCCGCCATAAAATCACCGCCCACCAGAAATGCCGTCGGCAGCGGGCCATCGCCGCGCTGATCCAGCCACTCCCCGACTTTTTCCTCGGTATCCCTGGCGCTGAAGTTGGGCACAGCGAGCAAATCCCTGCCGTCAACGAAACGGAGATTACGCGCCCGCCACGCCTGCTTAATGCCCAGCAGACGCAGCTCCATGGTATAGCGGCGCAGGCACATCACGTTCATGATCGCCTGATGCCCCATCTCAAATAGATACCGGGCGGCGAACTGGCCGATCAGCCGATGATCCGGCGCCACGGAGGGTAAACGCATTCCCGCGTCGTGGCAGTTAATCATCACGCAGGGCTTCGCCAGATCGGCCGCCAGATCGTGAATATGCGGATCGTCGATACCCAGTAAAATCGCGGCCTGGGTCGATGCTTCATGCATGCGCTGCAAAAACAAATTGGCATCGCTGTCGTTCTCTTCCAGCGCGCAATAGCGCAGGTGTACCTCATGCGGCATAAGGGCGCTATTGATGCTTTGAATCACACGATAGTAGTAAATATCCGTGCGTTCATCGAAAGCGCGCTGAGGGGCAAAGACCACCAGATTATTGAGCAGCATTCGCCCGGCGGCGATACCCTCCATCACGCCCAGCTCGCGGGCGCACTCCAGTACCCTCTGGCGAGCCCTGGCGCTGGTATTCGCTTTCCCCGCCAGCACCCGCGATACCGTGCTCACCGACAGCCCGGTACGCGCCGCGATTTCGCTCACTTTCAGCTTTTTGTCCATTTTGTGATCGCGCTCCACTTTGCTCATGAAAAAATTTTCATATTGAGAATGTGAATATTTTTAAGCGATTTGGCGATGTCATACTGCGATCTGGATCGTCCCATGAAAATATTTGCAGAATTGTCGCTATTGCCCGCTCGCATTCTCCCTTAGCCTGAATTGGTCCAACACCTTTGAGATTAGTCAACCAATAGTGTCGAGACATCAACCTTAACAAACAACGAAATAGAAAATTTTAGCGACAACTCAGCAAGCGGGTTGGTCAATTTTCCCGACTACATGTCTCGTGGAGAGTTCTATGAGCCAAGGCCTCAATAATGATATGGCGGTCAGTAAATCGCGCCGCATAGTGAAGAACCTGCGCTGGTGGATGCTGGTGCTGTTTTTACTCGGCGTCACCGTTAACTACATCACGCGTAATTCGTTGGGGATTATCGCCCCGGAACTAAAAACCTCCCTGGGTATTACCACTGAACAGTACTCATGGATAGTCGGCGCTTTTCAGCTGGCGTACACCATTTTCCAGCCGCTCTGCGGCTGGCTTATCGACGTTATTGGCCTCAAGCTCGGCTTTATGATCTGCGCCACCCTGTGGGCCATCGCCTGCATCGCCCATGCCGGGGCGGGGAGCTGGCTGCACCTGGCGATTCTGCGCTTTTTCATGGGCGGCGCTGAGGCGGCGGCGACGCCAGCCAACGCCAAAACGCTGGGTGAGTGGTTTCCAAAATCCGAGCGGCCGATCGCGGCAGGCTGGGCGGGCGTCGGCTTCTCCGTGGGCGCCATGCTGGCGCCGCCGATTATCTACTTCGCACACGCTTCGTTCGGCTGGCAGGGGGCATTCATGTTCACCGGCGCGCTGGCGCTGCTGTGGGTCGTGCTGTGGTGGGCGTTCTATCATAACCCGGAAAAACACCCTAACCTCGGTAAAGCTGAGCTGGCGCTGATCCAGCAGGACAATGAAGCGCCACCGGTCAAACTGCCCTTCTTTACCGCGCTGAAAACCGTATCGAAAAACAAGCGCTTCTACGGTATCGCCATTCCGGCCTTTATGGCTGAGCCTGCCTGGGCGGTGCTGAGCTTCTGGGTACCGCTCTACCTGGCGAAAGAGCACGGCATGGATTTAAAACAAATCGCCATGTTTGCCTGGCTGCCGTTTCTGGCGGCCGACCTCGGCAGCGTCGCCAGCGGCTATCTGACCAAACTGTATACCCGCTGGTTCGGCTGTTCGCGAGTGAACTCGGTGGTCGCCAGCTCCGTCACCGGCGCCTTCCTGATGATTTCGCTCGCCACCGTGGCGATCACCCGCGATCCCTATATCACCATCGTGCTGATTTCGATAGGCGGCTTCGGCCACCAGATCATCTCCTGCATGCTCAGCGCGCTGGTGGTGGAGTCGTTCGATAAAGGACAGATGGCGACCGTGAACGGGATGCGCGGCTCCGCCGCCTGGATCGCCAGCTTTCTGTTCTCGCTGTTGATTGGCGTCACCGCCGACAAAATCGGCTTCAACCCGCTATTTATCGCCATGGGGTTCTTTGACCTGATTGGCGCGGTATTCCTGGTGGCATTTATTGCTGAACGTCGCGCAAAACGCGCCTGAGAGTGGATGTAAAAAATGAAGACTTTGAAAAACTGGACTTTGCACCAACGGCTGGACCACCACGTTGAGCTGATCGTAGACGGCCAGCACACCCTGTGTCTGTACGTGCTGGAAGAGAATATGTTCCGCGTGCTGCTAAAGCGGCACGGCCAGCTGGCGCTGGATCGCACCTGGAGTATCGCTCCCCAGCAGGACGTGCCTTGGGAAGGGCGCCCGCGCGAAGATTTGAGCGGCTTTAGCCTCCCCGCCTGGCAGCTCACGGAGCATAGCGATACCCTGAGCATCGCCACCGACCAGCTGCGCGTCACCGTCCACCAGCCGCTGTGGCTGGAATGGAGCTATCGCGATGAGGCCGGCGAGTGGCAGCCGCTGGTTAACGACCGCCCCACCAGCGCCTACCTGGCGAATGCGCACGGCGACGGCGTTGCCCACTACCTGAGCCGACGCAAAGACGAACGCTTCTACGGTCTGGGCGAAAAAGCCGGCGATCTGCAGCGTAACGGGAAGCGCTATGAGATGCGTAACCTCGACGCCATGGGCTATAACGCGGCGAGCACCGACCCGCTGTACAAACATATTCCGTTTACCATCGCGCAGCGTAGCGATGTCAGCTACGGTCTGTTTTACGACAACCTGAGCAGCTGCTGGCTGGATCTCGGCAACGAAATCGATAATTACCATACCGCCTATCGCCGCTGGCAGGCGGAAGCCGGCGACATCGATTACTATCTTTTTTCCGGCAAACGGGTACTGGATATCACCAAAGCATTCGTACGCCTGACCGGCAAAACGCTGTTCGGACCGAAATGGAGTCTCGGCTACAGCGGTTCGACGATGCACTACACCGACGCGCCGGATGCGCAAAACCAGCTGATGAACTTCATCCGCCTGTGTGATGAACACGCCATTCCGTGCGATTCGTTCCAGCTCTCTTCCGGCTATACCTCGATTGACGGCAAGCGCTACGTCTTTAACTGGAACAACGACAAGGTGCCGCAGCCGAAGGTGATGAGCCAGGCCTTCCACGATGCCGGACTGAAGCTCGCCGCCAATATTAAGCCCTGCCTGCTGCAGGACCATCCGCGCTATAACGAGGTCGCGGAGCGCGGGCTTTTTATCCGCGATTCACAGGCGGATGCTCCCGAGCGCTCCAGCTTCTGGGATGACGAAGGGTCGCACCTTGACTTTACCAACCCGCAGACCGTCGCCTGGTGGCAGGAAGGCGTGACAACCCAGCTGCTGGAGATGGGTATCGACTCCACGTGGAACGATAATAACGAGTATGAAGTCTGGGACGGCGAAGCCCGCTGTTACGGGTTTGGCGAGGAAATTGCCATTAAACATATTCGCCCGGTCATGCCGCTGCTGATGATGCGCGCGTCGCTGGAGGCTCAGCAGCGCTTTGCGCCGCACAAACGACCGTACCTGATCTCTCGCTCCGGCTGCGCCGGGATGCAGCGCTACGTCCAGACCTGGAGCGGCGATAACCGTACCAACTGGGATACGCTGCGCTATAACACCCGCATGGGGCTGGGAATGAGCCTCTCCGGGCTGTTCAATGTCGGCCACGATGTTGGCGGCTTCTCTGGCGATAAACCGGACCCGGAGCTGTTCGTACGCTGGGTACAAAACGGCGTTATGCATCCGCGCTTTACCATTCACTCGTGGAATGACGACCAGACGGTCAACGAAGCCTGGATGTACCCGGAAGTCACGCCGGCTATCCGTTCAGCCATTGAGCTGCGCTATCGTCTGCTGCCGTATCTCTATACGCTGCTGTGGCAGGCTCACGCCGACGATGAACCGATGCTGCGTCCGACCTTCCTCGATCACGAACACGATCCGCAGACGTTTGCCGAATGCGACGACTTCCTGCTGGGTCGCGATCTGCTGGTCGCCAGCGTCGTCGAACCCGGCGCGCGTCAGCGCCGCGTCTGGCTGCCGGCCAATCAGGACGGCTGGTACGACTTTGATAGCCACCAGTGGTTCGCGGGAGGCCAGTGGATCGTCCTTGATGCGCCGCTGGAAAAACTGCCGCTGCTGGTTCGCGCCGGAGCAGGCCTGCCGCTGAGCGAGCGTATCCGCCACGTCGATGCGCAAAAAGACGATTGCCGCGAGCTGAAACTCTTCCCGCTGAAGGGCGTGGGGACCCGTCGCGGCCTGCTGTTTGAAGATGATGGCGAAAGCTGGGGCTATCAGAATGGCCATGCGCTGTGGGTAGAATGGGAAATGGTTTGCGATAGCGCCAGCATCAACCTGAAGGTGAACGCGCGCGGCGATTATCGTCCGGCGTGGAAAGCGCTGAAGGTGTCGTTGCCGGCGGGGGAAAAACGCAGGCTGCTGGTGAACGGTGAAGAAAGGAGCGAGTGGCGGGTGTAGTGCGGATAAGGCGCAGCAGCGCCTTTGGGAAATTCAGCCACTCTGCGAACTGCAAGGGGGGATTCTGCGCTCTGCTCCCGGGGGCGGCGCTTAACGCGCCTTGCCCGGGCTACAGATTCATCGCCGTCTGCGGGCCGGTAGCCGGACAGATGCGCAGCATCGCCTCCGGGGAGTTCAGTCACTCTGCGAACTGCAAGGGGGGATTCTGCGCTCTGCTCCCGGGGGCGGCGCTTAACGCGCCTTGCCCGGGCTACAGATTCATCGCCGTCTGCGGGCCGGTAGATACTGTGAACGCCTGCAACCATTTTTAGTTGCCG
>NZ_JBEAIG010000056.1:0-86300 GCF_040064575.1 Klebsiella sp. CN_Kp106
CAGAATCCGAATCGCTGTCAGAATCCGAATCACTGTCGGAATCGGCATCGCTGTCGGAGTCCGAGTCACTGTCAGAGTCAGAGTCCGAGTCGCTGTCCGAGTCCGAATCGCTGTCTGAATCCGAGTCACTGTCGGAGTCGGAGTCCGAATCGCTGTCGGAGTCGGTGTCATCGCTAAGATCGACAGTTAATATAAATATCGGGGATCGTTCGCTGACGTTGCCGGCCAGATCGGTCACCGTGGTGCTCAGGCTATGGGATCCTTCAGCCAGGGCGTCAGGAGTAAAGCTCCAGCGTCCGTCCTCGTCCGCAATCGCGGTGCCCAGTACGGTATCACCGTCATAAATTGTGATCGTGGCGCCCGCTTCTGCCGTACCGCTCAAGGTTGGTGTATCATCATCCGTCACGCTACCGCTGTTCAGTGTACCCGTGTCTTCTCCTGCATTATCAGTTACCTGCAGATCGCTAACCGGGTTCACTATAGTGTCTACCGTCAGTTCAAACGCCGGCGAACGTTCGCTGACGTTCCCGGCTTTGTCCGTTACCGTAGTGCTCAGGCTGTGGGCGCCTTCCTCCAGACTAGCTGGCGTGAAGCTCCAGCGTCCATCCTCGCCGGCAACCACTGTGCCCAGCACGGTGTCGCCGTCATAGATCGTCACCGTGGATCCCGCTTCCGCCGTGCCGTTCAGGGTGGGCGTCGCATCGTTAGTCAGATCCCCGCTCTGCAGCTGGCCGGTGTGCTCTGCAACATTGTCGGTTACCTGCGGAATGCTGGCTGCCGGCGCAGTGGTATCGATGGTCAGTTCAAACGCCGGCGAACGCTCGCTGACGTTGCCGGCTTTGTCCGTCACCGTCGCGCTCAGGCTATGGGAACCCTCGCTCAGCTCCGGTAACGTGAAGCTCCAGTTGCCATTTTCATCCGCGACGACAGAACCCAGTTTGGTATCGCCGTCATAAATCGTTATCGTTGCCCCAGCCTCTGCTGTCCCTTTAATCTCCGGGGTCGTATCGTCAGTGACATCACCAGAATGCAGCACACCGGTGATGGGGCCCACATTGTCAATGACCGCTATGTTCTGTGCCGCGGTAGGTAGCTCGGTATCAGTATCGGAATCACTGTCAGCATCAGAATCACTATCCGCGTCGCTGTCAGCATCCGAATCACTATCTGAATCTGAATCCGAGTCGGAATCACTGTCAGAATCGGAATCACTATCTGAATCAGAATCACTGTCTGAATCAGAGTCGCTATCGCTGTCAGCATCCGTATCACTGTCGGAGTCTGAATCACTGTCAGCATCAGAATCGCTTTCAGAAACCGAAGAGTGGTGGTCTTTGTTTGAGGTGCCGGCGAACATTGCCGCAATACCCAGCAAAGCCGCGCCAGCCATAACCCAACCGGCAATACTTTGTCCCGCGCCACCGGTCGCGATGACTTCTGAAAGATCGCTAATCAGCGAATAGTGTGCCCCATCGGTACCCGCACCTTCTAGCCACCATAGCGCGCCGGTCTCATCATCCATAAGAACCAAATCACTGTGCTGTCCATGCTCATCCACAACGAAAAAGTTTTTAATTGTAACGGTGTCACCGTTTTGGAGTTTTAGAACAAGATCATTACCTTGTCGGGTATATGAACGAATATCCTCACGCTTAACGTGCAGGAGGACCACTGACTGCGTATTGAGATTAACTTGATTGCCATCGACGGTGTATTCAGCACCAGTTTCTTTCACTGTCACATTTATATTTTTCATCAGGTTGCACCCTTGAGATGAAGACGCAGTCAGAGGTATGAGATAATTCTTAATTATGCATCTTATTAGATATACCACTTAACGGAGTCCCGCAAGGTGAAAGCAAAATAATCCAATTACATTCTGTAATAAATTAAATTACTTAAATTACAACAAATTAAAATAATAAACTTACATTTTGAGATGTTAATATAGACCATAAGAAAAATGATTGCTCACGGTTATTACAATGAAGATAAAATCATGGATAATACATTTCTTATATCACCAAACCTCCATTTTAACGCTACGCCAAAAATATCTGTGATATTAGTCATATAAATGACATGAGAAAAAACAATTATTTTTTTAAACTTTAAAATATTTTATAAGGATTCCCCATATATTTTCTATGGTTTATTTATAAGAAATAAATTATCCTCGCAAGGAAATTTTAAGTAATAAGGGAGATAAAACCTGGACGATGCCTGTTAAATCCACAAAGACAATGGGTTTTATTTTAAAATAAAGAAACGTTTCGATGTAGTTTTAATTAAAATATTGACCATTAATAACTTAATCAATATTGATAATAAAAAACCCCGCCAGGCGGGGTTTTAGGTTTAACGGGCTAATCCTAATCGCGGGATCTCTATCGCCGGACAGCGATCCATCACCACGTTTAGACCGGCGTCTCGGGCGAGAACAGCCGCCTGTTCATTGATTACCCCCAGCTGTAGCCATAGCGTTTTCGCACCGATAGCCACTGCCTCCTGGGCGACGCCCCAGGCCGCTTCTGAGTTACGGAAAACATCGACCATATCCACTTTTTCCGGCACGTCAGCAAGCGTGGCATACCCTTTTTGCCCCAGCAGCGTGGTACCCGCAACCTTAGGGGAAACGGGAATGACGTGATATCCCTGCTCCAGAAGATACTTCATCACCCGATAGCTTGGGCGGTCAGGTTTGTCACTTGCCCCCACCAGGGCGATAGTCCGTGTCGAGGTCAAAATACCTGCGATATCGTTTTCTTTCATCATCATCCTCCTGCTATTTAGCCCAAGTGTATGCTAATCCGGATGAACCCGCATGAGTCCTGACCTGCAGATGCGTCAAATTTTTTCATCCCGACGCTTGCAGCAACAGTCACTTCCAGTAATCTGTCTACAGGCCAAAATGTGGAATGAAATGATGGAACTAACAACACGTACCTTGCCAGCACGCAAGCATATTGCGCTGGTTGCTCACGATCACTGTAAAGATATGCTGATGAAGTGGGTCGAGCGCCACCAGCCATTGCTGGCGCAACACACGCTCTCGGCGACAGGAACGACCGGAAATCTGGTGTCACGCGCAACCGGGCTGGAGGTGCATGCGATGCTGAGTGGTCCCATGGGCGGCGACCAGCAGGTGGGTGCGCTGATTTCAGAAGGTAAAATCGATGTATTGATTTTTTTCTGGGATCCGCTAAATGCCGTGCCACACGACCCGGATGTTAAAGCGTTATTACGTTTGGCGACGGTATGGAATATTCCCGTCGCCACCAATGTCTCAACCGCCGACTTTATTATCCAGTCCCCGCACTTCAGCGACCCCGTTGATATCCTGATCCCTGATTATCAGCGCTACCTTGCAGAGCGTCTGAAATAAGCCCCGCTGGCGGCCACGCCGCCAGCCATCATGGCTTTCTTGCTACCGGCACATCCAGCGCCTCTAGCATTTCAACAAACGGCGAAGGTTGCTCTTTATTAAACAACAGCCATACGCGCAGGCGGGCGCGGGTGATGGCGACATACAGCAAACGCCTCTCTTCGGCATCGGGAAAATCCTCCGGCTGCGGTAAGAGCGCCTGCTCCATAATCGACTCACGCGCCGGTGCAGGAAACGCATCATCCCCCTCCTGAAGGCCAAGAATTATGACGTAATCAGCTTGTTGTCCTTTGCTGGCATGAATAGTCATAAAATCGAGCTGCAGATGCGGCCAGCGCGTGGCGGCTTTCTCCAGCGCCGCCGGCTTCAAATGATGATAGCGCGCTAGCAATAAAATCCGCTGCTCTCGTTTGACATAGCCGCTCATTTTATCAAGCAGATCGTCGAGTTTGTCCTCCGCCAATAACGTCACCGCTTTTTTGTCCCCTGCGACCAGGCTGTTTAGTGGTTTCGTTAACTGGTGCGGATTTTGCTGGATAAACCCGTTGGCTATCTCGCCTATCCGGCTATTAAATCGGTACGTCGTATCCAGCGCACAGCAATCCCCTTCGCCAAAATAGTGATTAAAGGCCGTTGTTAAAGAGAGCTGAGCACCGCTGAAACGGTAGATGGCCTGCCAGTCATCGCCAACGGCAAACAGCGTCGTCTGCGTGTTTTGCCGACGTAACGCGGCGAGTAGGGATGCCCGCTGCGGGGAGATATCCTGAAACTCATCCACCAGAATATGCTTCCACGGGCTGACGAACCGCCCTTTATCCAGAATATTGATCGCCTGATGAATCAGGCCGGAGAAATCGACGGCGTTTTCATCTTTTAACGCCGTTTTCCACGCTTTTAGCAGAGGGGCCATCAGCTTAACGCGCTTGCCAAAAAGGTCGCGTACCTCTTCAGGGGCCCCGGCAATCATCTCAGCCTGCGAGCCGCCATGCATACGCATCAAGCTAACCCAGCGGTCAAGGCGGCTGGCAACACGACGTTGCAGCTTTTTGTCCTGCCAGAAATCCCCTTCAGGGATCTGCCACCCCATTTCCTCCTCCAGCCACAATCGCCAGCCTTTCGCCTGCGCTTTTTTCTCCTGGCACTGCTGCTGCCAGCTCTGTACTAAAAGTTTTTGCCGTGCAGCGCTGTCGCTCTCCAGCTTGCTGATCGTCGGGGCTTTTTTACTGCCCTGCTGGATAATGTGCAGGGCAAGGGAGTGAAAAGTACGCGCAGAGATCTCTTCAGTGCCCAGGCGCTCGCGGATGCGCTCATCCATCTCCTGCGCGGCTTGCCGACCAAACGCCAGTAGCAGAATTTGCTCAGCCGCCGCCTCGCCACGGGTCAATAACCAGCCTGCGCGCGCCACTAACACGGAAGTTTTACCGCTTCCGGCACCCGCCAGAACTAATAACGAACGCTCGCCGTTTACGACTGCGCGTGCCTGAGCCGGATTCAACGGCGATGATTCCACTGCGGCAAAAAATCCGCGGTATTGCTCCAGCATGGATTCCGTAAAAGTTTGGTTATGCTCGAGCCTGGCTTTTTCCGTATTACTCAACCAACTCTGGCATTGCCGCCATAGCTCGCGGCAGTTATCAAAAGCATCAAGACGGACTGTCGGCACTGGTAATCCGCTCAGCGCATGGCGTATTTTGCGCTGAATATCGCTTACCTGCTGACGCGTCAACCATTTACCTTCCGCGCTGGAACGCGCCACTTCCGCCAGCTGCTGGCGAAGTACATCAGCGGCAATATCGCTCATTTCCGCGCTCCACTGCTGCCAGAGCGTGTTCAGATGATGGTAAAAACGCTGGGTTTCACTCCATTCGGTACCGTGCAAACGCACAACTTTCTCGCCCGGTAGGGTAAACTCCAGCTCCCCCCAAACCAGCCCACGCTTGCAATGAATTGATAATAACTGATTGAAAGGTATAAGATATTCATGGCTATCACCGGAAACCTTTACTCCGGCATTAAGAAGTTGCACCCTGTCATAAGGATGCTGAGCCATACGCTTGCCCAATGTTGTCGCTCTAAGTTCCATATAATGTCGAATTTCAATCAGGTTGGATGTTTTTAAGTTTAACCGCCAGCGACCGGGTGCTCCAGCGTAAAAAACGCTACAATGGCCGTGCCTTATTATCCACCGTATTAAGCAGAGGGTTTATGCGTACCGTTCTGAATATTTTAAACTTTATCCTTGGCGGATTCGCCACCACGCTCGGCTGGCTTCTGGCGACGCTGGTCAGCATTGTGCTGATCTTTACCCTGCCTCTCACCCGCTCCTGCTGGGAGATAACAAAACTCTCTCTTTTTCCCTATGGGAATGAGGCCGTTCATGTCGACGAACTCGATCCTCAGGGAAAGAATAGCCTGCTAAACGCGGGTGGGACACTATTGAATATTTTATGGTTTATTTTCTTTGGCTGGTGGCTGTGCCTGATGCATATCTTTTGTGGTATCGCCCAATGCCTGACTATCATTGGCATCCCGGTTGGTATCGCCAATTTTAAAATCGCCGCTATTGCTTTATGGCCAGTAGGCCGACGAGTCGTCTCCGTCGAGACCGCTCGCGCCGCGCGTGAAGCCAATGCGCGTCGCCGCTTTCAGTAATTGAATGGAATAGAGAAATGCTCACCCCCCTGCTACGCCGCTATACATGGAACAGTGCCTGGTTATATAACATCAGGATATTTATCGCACTCTGCGGCACGACCGCATTTCCCTGGTGGCTTGGCGAAGTAAAACTCACGATTCCTCTAACACTCGGGGTGGTGGCAGCGGCGCTGACCGACCTTGATGACCGCCTGACAGGACGTCTGCGTAATCTGGCCATTACCCTCGTGTGCTTTTTTATTGCTTCAGCCTCAGTGGAACTCCTTTTTCCCTGGCCGTGGTTATTTGCGGCGGGATTAACCGTTTCAACAATCGGTTTTATTTTGCTCGGCGGCCTGGGCCAACGCTATGCCACCATCGCCTTTGGTGCTTTGTTAATCGCCATCTATACCATGCTGGGCGTTACGCTTTACAGCCACTGGTATCTTCAGCCGCTGTTTTTGCTGGCTGGCGCGGTGTGGTACAACTTACTTACCCTCTCCGGACATCTGATTTTCCCTATCCGTCCTCTTCAGGACAATCTGGCACGCAGCTACGAGCAGTTAGCTCACTATCTGGAGCTTAAATCACGCCTGTTCGATCCGGATATTGAAGATGAAAGCCAGGCTCCGCTGTATGACCTGGCGATAGCCAATGGCCAGCTTGTGGCCACGCTGAATCAGACGAAAGTTTCCCTGCTGACTCGCCTGCGCGGCGATCGCGGGCAGCGCGGAACGCGTCGCACTTTGCAGTATTACTTCGTGGCGCAGGACATCCACGAACGCGCAAGCTCATCGCATATTCAATACCAAACGCTGCGCGATCATTTTCGCTACAGTGACGTGATGTTCCGCTTCCAGCGTATGCTGTCAATGCAGGCGCAGGCCTGCCAGAAACTGTCTCGTGCCATCCTGCTACGCGAACCCTACCTTCATGACACTCACTTTGAGCGCGCTTTTATGCATCTTGACGCCGCGCTCGATCGCGTAAAAGCCAGCGGCGCGCCGGCAGAACAGATTAAGGCGTTGGGATTTTTGCTTAATAACTTACGCGCCATTGACGCCCAGCTGGCGACAATTGAATCCGTCCAGACGACTGTACAGTCCAGTCACAACACGGAAAACCTGTTAGCCGACGACCAACCTGGCAGTTTCAGCGATATCTGGCTGCGCCTGCGCAGTAATATGACCCCAGAGTCAGCTCTGTTTCGCCATGCGGTTCGAATGTCATTAGTCCTGTGCGCAGGTTATGCATTTATCCAGTTAACCGGACTGAACCACGGTTACTGGATATTGCTGACCAGCCTGTTCGTATGCCAGCCAAACTATAACGCCACTCGTCACCGGCTGGCGTTAAGGATAATCGGTACGCTCATCGGCGTAGCGATAGGCCTGCCGGTGCTGCTTCTCGTCCCTTCCGTCGAAGGCCAGCTGCTTTTAATTGTCCTGACCGGCGTGCTGTTCTTCGCGTTCCGTAATGTACAGTACGCCCATGCGACCATGTTCATTACCCTTCTGGTTTTGCTGTGCTTTAACCTCCTGGGGGAAGGTTTTGAAGTCGCCCTACCGCGTATATTTGATACGCTGATCGGCTGCGCTATCGCCTGGGCCGCAGTCAGCTTTATTTGGCCAGACTGGAAATTCCGCAACCTGCCCCGAGTACTTGAACAAGCAATCAATGCCAACTGCCGATATTTAGACGCCATACTCGAGCAATATCATCAGGGGCGCGACAACCGTCTTGCCTATCGTATTGCGCGAAGAGCGGCGCACAGCAGGGACGGTGAGCTGGCATCCGTTGTATCAAACTTATCAACAGAACCCAGAGCGGGCTCGCAAATGCGGGAAACCGCTTTTCGGTTGTTATGCCTGAACCACACTTTTACCAGCTATATCTCCGCCCTGGGCGCACACAGGGAAAAGCTGACAACGCCAGATATCCTGGCGCTGCTGGACGATGCCGTTTGTTATGTTGATGACGCGCTGCACCACTCACCGGCCGATGAACAGCGGGTACAGCAAGCTCTAACAAGCCTGCAAACCCGGATACAGCATCTTGAACCTCGTGCCGATAGCAAAGAGCCGTTAGTGCTTCAACAAATCGGGCTGCTACTGGCGCTGCTGCCAGAGATTTGCCGGCTACAGCGACAGGTTGAGATTCAACCTGAATAGCTCTCACTCTCCCGCATCTGTTCCGTTGCCCACTTCTCAAGCTCCTGACGCTGCTGCGTCGGGAGCGTGGCCGCGTGGACGCCTTCAATAGCCCCCTGTAAGGAATAAAGAATATTCACCGTTAGCGCTTTATTTATTTTTCGTAACCTCAACCAGGCTTCTTTGGCCCCAATCTTACGCAGCATTAATTCATCCGTAATGCCTGAATTAATCAGCTGTAGTTCCATATGAAAACTGATATTTGGCAAATTTTTTAATCTTCCGGAATGTCGCTGCCGATGTTTTTCATGACGCGCGCTCTGTAATGACAGCGCCGATAAATGAAAAAGCATTTTGCTATCCCGCCACAGTTCCTCATCAATATGATAATACTTCAGCGCGACCAGACGACCATTCTTCTGCATCTTCAACAGCGGGTTTTTATGCGCCACGCGGTACTCCGCGCTCTGCTCGCAAACCCGAAGATAGATTTCTCCCTCAGCCATCATGGCAAACACGGTATTATCTATCGCCAGGCTATAGCCACCAAATAAGGGCCGACAGCTTATTTTTCCTAATGGAGACAAACATGCCCGAAACTGATGGATCCTAAGACATATAAGTTTCTTCATGATTATTCCTTTGTTAATCATGTAAATAATACATAAATGTGCTAACGGATCCGTTAAAAGAGAAAATAAGTGACTTCTCTTCATGCGGCAACATGAATTATCTGTTCATTTTAATCAGCGTGTTTTTTTGCGAGCCGCTTTCAGAAAATAGTCATTTGATGAAGTTAAACGCGGGAAAGATAAAATGCTTAATTAATATTCATCACAGTAGCGTACAGAGAGCAGGGCATCCCTGTTCGCTCATAGACCGTTAATGCCATCATTTATGAGAAGAATTTAGCCAGCAAGAAAGCGCGACAACCATGAATTCACATTGTGTACGCGCGGACATCCGATGCGACCGGTTCGGGTTCACTCCCGGCGACGTACAAATTTCATCCAGCAACAGAGAAAATAGGGTTGATCTTTCACCCGGCCGCATATACTGTATATGCATACAGTAACCCACAGGCGGGATAGACTATGTTTACATCAGCTCACGCAAATCGTTCACCACTGACTTCTACTTCAGTACGTCGTCGCTCTCATGACGCTGCCGAACAGCCAGCTAATGGGCTGATCAGTGAAATAGTCTATCGAGAAGACCAGCCCATGATGACGCAGCTGCTATTGCTTCCTTTATTACAACAGCTTGGCCAGCAATCGCGCTGGCAGCTCTGGCTGACGCCACAACAGAAGCTGAGTCGTGAATGGGTGCAGTCGTCCGGTTTGCCGCTGTCGAAGGTGATGCAGATCAGCCAGCTCTCCCCCGCTAACACCCTGGAATCCATGGTTCGCTCACTGCGCACCGGAAATTATAGCGTCGTTATTGGCTGGCTATCAGAAGAACTGAGCATTGAGGAACATGAACGCCTGGTTGCCGCTGCAGAAGAGGGTCACGCGATGGGCTTTATCATGCGTCCGGTAAGAAATACCAATCAGCCAGGCAGACAACTTTCTGGGCTAAAAATTCACTCAAACCTGTATCATTAACCGAGTTTAGGATTAATCCTGGAATTTTTTTTGCCCTGGCGCGAGATGGGCTTTCTTGAACGGCATTTTTGTTAAAATGCTTGTCTGATGCGGCTTCGCGACTTTTTTTGCCTCGATTAAGTTCAACCGTATTGGTTAAACATAGCGTACACAACCCTTTTTTTTCATATGCCTGACGGAGTTCACACTTGTAAGTTTCGAACTAAGTTGTAGACTTTACATCGCCAGGGGTGATCGGCTTACGCTGCATGTATCAGCATAGTTAACAACAAGTCACGCCCCGGGTGAAGGATTTAACCGTGAGGTCTTCTGAACCTTCATGGCGAATTTTGGATGATAATGAGGCGCAAAAAATGAAAAAGACAGCTATCGCGATTGCAGTGGCACTGGCTGGCTTCGCTACCGTAGCGCAGGCCGCTCCGAAAGATAACACCTGGTACGCAGGTGCTAAACTGGGCTGGTCCCAGTATCACGACACCGGTTTCTACGGTAACGGTTTCCAGGGCAACAACGGCCCGACCCGTAACGATCAGCTGGGTGCTGGTGCGTTTGGTGGTTACCAGGTTAACCCGTACCTCGGTTTTGAAATGGGTTACGACTGGCTGGGCCGTATGGCTTACAAAGGCAGCGTTGACAACGGCGCTTTCAAAGCTCAGGGCGTTCAGCTGACTGCTAAACTGGGTTACCCGATCACTGACGATCTGGATATCTATACCCGTCTGGGTGGTATGGTTTGGCGCGCTGACTCCAAAGGTAACTACGCTTCTACCGGCGTTTCCCGTAGCGAACACGACACTGGCGTCTCCCCGGTATTCGCGGGCGGCTTAGAGTGGGCTGTTACTCGTGACATCGCAACCCGTCTGGAATACCAGTGGGTTAACAACATCGGCGACGCTGGCACCGTTGGTACCCGTCCTGATAACGGCATGCTGAGCCTGGGCGTATCCTACCGCTTCGGTCAGGACGACGTTGCTCCGGTTGTAGCTCCGGCGCCGGCTCCGGCTCCAGAAGTGACTACCAAGCACTTCACCCTGAAGTCTGACGTTCTGTTCAACTTCAACAAATCTACTCTGAAACCAGAAGGCCAGCAGGCTCTGGATCAGCTGTACACCCAGCTGAGCAACATGGATCCGAAAGACGGTTCCGCAGTTGTTCTGGGCTACACCGACCGTATCGGTTCTGATGCCTACAACCAGCAGCTGTCTGAGAAACGTGCTCAGTCCGTTGTTGATTACCTGGTATCCAAAGGTATCCCGGCTAGCAAAATCTCTGCTCGCGGTATGGGCGAATCCAACCCGGTTACTGGCAACACCTGTGACAACGTGAAAGCTCGCGCAGCTCTGATCGACTGCCTGGCGCCGGACCGTCGTGTAGAAATCGAAGTTAAAGGCTACAAAGACGTTGTAACTCAGCCGCAGGCTTAAGTTATCTCGTTAATAAAAAACCCCGCGATGCGGGGTTTTTTTTACCTTAAATTCCGCTATCAAAAAGCAGCAGCGCACCGATATATCCCGATGCTTGCATCACTACTCTTTACCTAACAGTACCTGCAAATCATGCTTCAGGCTGGACATCTTGCTGGCATACTTCTCTTTATGCTCAGCATCCTCAATCAACTGCACAATGGTTTCAGAAAGCGTTTTACCCCGTCTTTGCGCCAGACCCGCCAGACGCTGCCAGACCATGAACTCCAGGTCGATAGACTTTTTACGCGTATGCTGATGCTCCGCGTTAAAATGACGCTTACGTCGGGCGCGGATAGTCTGCTTCATGCGGTTCACCAGCGCCGGATTGATATGCTGCTCAATCCAGGTATTCACCAGCACGGGTTCATTTTCGAGCGTCAGTAATAAATCGACGGCGGCTTGCGCAGCGCTGGCTTCAATGTAGCGGGTAATAAGCTCACCTTCCCGGTGCTTTTTTACCAGATAAGTCCATTTCCAGCCGCTTTCAAGATTTTCCAGTTGTTGATATTTCATTGCGATCTCAATGTGACCGTGTAACTCATTTCAGGATATCAGTTTTTTCCTGATGTGCTGAGAATAAATGATCTTTCGTGATGTTGGTAGATTCGTTATCACCGCGACAATCGCAATCCCTCGTGTGCTCGGACGCCGCATAATGTATAATCGCGCGTTTTACATCTGACTAAAAAACAGCGACTTTGACCATTACGAAACTTACCCGAAACGACCTCGCTCCTGATACGGAAAGTTATCAGGCGCTGTTTGCACAAGCCGACTTAGCTCACGCAGAGACATCGCTCTCAGGCGAACTGCAACCCCGACTCTTCTATGGCCTGGAGCAGCTCCTGGTCACTCCAGCCATTTCGCCGTTTATGCTGGTTAAAATTCCGGAAGAGCCGGAGTACCTGCAGTGGCTGGCTAACGAAACCCGTACTTTACACCAACCGGCACAAACGCTCTGTGGCGTTCGCTATCAGGTTGATGGCGGAAAAATCTCGCTCTCCCCGGCGCAAACGGCTGAAGATAATTTCGCCAGCGTTGCGCCGGTTGAAGCCGCGGACTGGATCGAAGCAGAGCAGCTTTTTGGCTGCGTGCGCCAGTTTAATGGTGAAATCACGTTACAACCCGGTCTGGTCCATCGCGCTAACGGCGGGGTATTAATTCTCTCCCTCCGTGCATTACTGGCACAGCCCCTGCTGTGGATGCGGCTAAAAAATATGGTAACCCGCCAGCGTTTTGACTGGTTATCATTCGATGAGTCCCGCCCTCTTCCGGTCAGCATTCCCTCTATGCCCCTGAGTTTGAAAGTTATCCTGGTCGGCGAGCGGGAATCTCTTGCTGATTTTCAGGAGATGGAACCCGAGCTTTCTGCGCAGGCTATCTACAGCGAATATGAAGATAATCTGCAAATCGCTGACGCCGATACGCTGAAGCAGTGGTGCCAGTGGGTCTGGCAAAATGCTCAGCTGCTCGAGCTCCCGGGGCTGTCAGCTAACGCCTGGCCGCTGCTGATCCAGGAAGGTGCGCGTTATACAGGCGATCAGGAAACCTTGCCGCTGTGCGTGCTCTGGATTGCTCGCCAGCTTCGCGAAGCCGCCGCGTTCTGTGAAGGTGAAGAGATTAGCGCTGAAGAGATGCAAACCATGCTGGAGCGTCGTTTGTGGCGCGAAGGCTACCTTGCTGAACGCATCCAGGATGAAATACTGCAGGAGCAAATCCTGATCGAGACCGAAGGCGAATGCGTCGGACAAATCAACGCACTCTCCGTCATTGAGTTTCCGGGCCATCCGCGTGCGTTTGGCGAGCCTTCACGTATTAGCTGCGTCGTACATATCGGCGACGGCGAATTTATTGACGTTGAGCGTAAGGCCGAGCTCGGTGGCAACATTCATGCAAAAGGCATGATGATCATGCAGGCGTTTCTGATGTCCGAGCTGGAGCTCGAACAACAGCTCCCCTTCACCGCCTCCCTGACCTTCGAGCAGTCCTACAGCGAAGTGGATGGCGATAGCGCCTCCATGGCCGAACTGTGCGCGCTGATCAGCTCGCTGGCCAATGTGCCGATTAATCAGAGCATCGCCATTACCGGTTCTGTCGATCAGTTTGGTCGCGTACAGCCGGTTGGCGGGCTTAACGAGAAAATTGAGGGCTTCTTTGCTATTTGCCAGCAGCGTGGGCTGACCGGTAAACAGGGAGTCATCATTCCCTCCGCCAACGTTCGTCACCTGAGCCTGGCGCAGGAACTGCAACAGGCCGTTGCGGATGAGCAGTTCTTTATCTGGGCAGTCGATGACGTGACGGAAGCGCTGCCCATTCTGACCCAGCTACTCTGGGACGGCGAAGGACAAACGTTACGGCAAACCATTCAGGAACGTATTGCGCAGGCGACACAGCAAGAGAGTCGTCATCGCTTTCCGTGGCCGCTACGCTGGTTAGGCGGTTCAGGTTCGAACTGATCGGACTTGTTCAGCGTACACGTGTTAGCTATCCTGCGTCCCGAACTCAAAATAAGGCTTACTGAAAACATGGTAGATAAACGCGAATCCTATACAAAAGAAGACCTTCTTGCCTCTGGTCGTGGTGAACTCTTTGGCGCCAAAGGCCCACAGCTGCCGGCGCCAAGTATGCTGATGATGGACCGCGTCATCAAAATGACCGAAACCGGTGGTAACTATGACAAAGGTTATGTTGAGGCAGAACTCGATATTAACCCGGACCTGTGGTTCTTCGGTTGCCATTTCATTGGTGACCCGGTGATGCCGGGCTGTCTGGGCCTAGATGCCATGTGGCAGCTGGTTGGCTTCTACCTGGGCTGGTTAGGCGGCGAAGGTAAAGGACGTGCATTAGGCGTGGGCGAAGTGAAGCTCACCGGCCAGATACTGCCAACGGCGAAGAAAGTGACCTACCGTATTCATTTCAAACGCGTGATAAACCGTCGTTTGATTATGGGGCTGGCGGATGGAGAAGTGCTGGTTGACGGTCGTTTGATTTACACCGCAACCGATCTGAAAGTGGGCCTGTTCCAGGACACTTCCGCGTTCTGATAAACATCACGCGTTAGAAAAGGCGAAGCCCCCGCGCAGCGGAGGCTTCTTTTTAAAGAGACAGTCAGGCAATTTGTACCCTGTCCTCCATGGCCTCTCGCCAGCCTCCTAGCCAATAAGACCTTTGGTTTAAGGTCTGGTAAGGACACATTTCCTTAGACCTTCCGGTAATACCGGCCTGGTACCCACGCTGATGTGCCCGCTCCAGGCGATCTCGTTTTTGTCTCTTCATGCCTCGTTTCCCTCATACTTTGATCTGGTGGAAAAGAAAACAATGGTCACTAAATACGCAACCACGGTTAACGAATACCGCGAATCGGGGATAGCGTCAATGCGCAAAATTCACGCCATTGTCATATTTGTGAGCTACATGAAACTTCGTTTGTACAAAAACTGTGAACCAGCACAAGTAACAAACTGATGAGACAAATAAAAAAGCCGCTGCGATTTTCACTGTCGCAGCGGCTTTTATTCTTATTAATTTTACTTATGGCAAGCGGTTAATCTCGCTGGCAATCGCCGTCGCTTCCTGGGTCCAGGCCTGCGCGAGCGTTTTCACCATCGCGTCGTAACCATCCTCTTGTTGCTTAAGCTCAATATGGAACGGCCGCTTAATCAGCTGCCCCTGATGCTTCAGCAGCCACTCGCCGCTAACGATGACCCGGCCATCGTAACGGCCGTAAAAACCGCTGACGGACACGTTCAGCGTATCCTGCTCGCTCCCCAGCGGTTGAGAGGCAACCACCCAACCCGGAAGCTGGTTGCTAAGGTTCGCCACCAGCGTCGTTTTCAGCTGTTGATCGAGCGGGCTCGCCCACAGATTGTTATTCGCAATCACATACTGAACATCGGTGGTCTGATAGACCACCCCGTTACCGGCAAGATAATCCGGAATGCTCACCTGCTCGACCCAAAGCAAGTTTTTGCTTTGGTGGGCGGCGCTTTGCGCGCCACCCTGCGCCACGGGAAGCTGATAGTAAGTTTTACTCTCACCGCCGCTGCTGCATGCCGTCAGCGCGCATACCGCCGCCGCTATTAGCCATTTCTTCATTATTTCGCTCCCTTCGGCTGCGGATCTTTTTTATCCTTCGCCTCAAATACCAGCGCATTGCTCTTATCATTGAGCGTTTTCAGTACCGGCTGCAGTTCACGAAGAACCTGATCGAGACGCTGCATATCCGCAACCATCTTATTGTATGCCGCAGATCCCGGCTGGAAGCCCTGCATACTACGATTAAGCTCGCGCAACGTATTCTGCATATCGCCCGGTAGCTGCTGCATCGACTGACTTGACGTTATCTTGTTCAGACTGTCCAGCGTCGCCTGTACGTGCTGCATCGTTTTTTCACTTTGCGCCAGCGTACTGGTTGCCTGCTCCAGCAGCGGGTTAATTGGCAGATTGTTAATTTTATCCAGCGCGTCCATCAGGCGCTGCTGGATCTGCGCCAGACCACCGCTCACGGTTGGAATAATCGGATAACCGCCAAACTCCTGCATCTTGCCGCGCGGAGGGGCTTTCGGGTAGAAGTCGAGATCGATATACAGCGCGCCGGTGACCAGGTTTCCGGTTTTAAGCGAACCGCGCAGCCCGCGATTCATTAGATCATCGATATGCTTACGAATGTCAGGATCGGCGCCTAACTGATTGATCAGACGTTCCGGCTCAATTCGCACTTCTACCGGGATACGGTAATCGTCGTTGATGTTCTGCTTCAGGCCTGGGATAAAGAACGGCACCTTGCCGACGGTCCCCAGACGGATACCGCGGAATTCAACCGGCGCGCCGGGCTGCAAACCGCGAATCGAATCTTTAAAGAACATCACGTAGTCAATATGCTGGGTAAACACCGAATCCTGGATGCTGCGTTGATCGTCAAACAGATGATATTCTGTTTTATTCGCCACCGGCTCACCTAACGGTAGCCCTTCGGGAATATCAAAGCTGACGCCGCCGCCAAACAGGGTCGACAGCGATCCCATCTCAACGCGCATACCCGCAGCGGTCAGATCCACCGCAATACCGCTATCTTTCCAGAAGCGCACGTTATTGGTCACCAACCGATCGTTAGGCGCGCTAATAAACAGCTGATAGGTAATATTGCGTTTTTGCGCATCGAAGGTGCTGGTTTCAACTGAACCTACGCGGTAGCCGCGGAAAAGCACCGGATCGCCGGGTGAAAGCTGCCCCGCTTTGCTGCTTTCCAGCAGAATGCGAATACCTTTAGCATCAGGGGAGGCCAGCGGCGGTGAATCCAGCAGCGGATACTGAGCAGGAACAGAGCCTTTGCTTCCCGGCTGCAGTTCGATATAGGCGCCGGATAACAGCGTTCCCAGACCGCTAATCCCTTCACGGCCGACCTGCGGTTTAACCACCCAAAAAACCGAATCCTGATGCAGCAGTTTTTCCATACCTGAATTCAGCCGCGCTTTAATCTCCACGTGGGTCAGGTCGTCCGTCAGCGTCGCGCTTTCAATCACGCCGACGTCAACGCTGCGGCTTTTTATCCGGGTTTTGCCCCCTTCAATACCTTCTGCGTTAGTGGTTATCAGGGTCACTTCCGGCCCCTGGTGGCTATAGTGATAAAAGAGAATCCATGCGCCAATCAGCGCCGTGACTATCGGGAAGATCCACACCGGTGACCAGTTCTTCACCTTTTGCACTTTCGCTTCTCCGCTCTTATTTTCCATGCTGCAGTCTTTCCTCATGGCTTGAATCTGGCTCACGATCCCACAATAAACGCGGGTCAAAGGTCATGGCCGAAAACATTGTCATTACTACGACCAGCGCAAACATCACTGCTCCTATCGCCGGATAGATATTCATTAATCCACCGATGCGAACCAGAGCGGAGAGGACTGCGATAACAAACACATCAATCATTGACCAGCGGCCAACAAACTCGACGACTTCATAAATCAGATGCATGCGCTCCGAGTCGCGCGCTCCCTTGCCGCTGGCGTTCCAGCATAGCCAGCCAATGGCGATCATTTTTAACGTCGGCACCATAATACTGGCAATAAAGATCACCATCGCCACCGGATACGATCCTTCGCTCCACAGCAGGATCACCCCCGCCATAATCGTGGAAGGCATTTTATCGCCCAGCAGGTCGGTAATCATGATCGGCAGAATATTGGCGGGCATATAGAGGATCAGCGAAGTCACCAACAGCGCAAGCGTCCACTGCAGGCTGTTTTTACGCCGGGCGGTTCCCCTTGTCCGACAGCGCGGACAAACGGCCTCATCGACGGGCAAAACCGCCGTGCAGCATGAGCACGAGCGTAGCCCCTGACGCAGGCCGGAGACGCCGACTTTCAGCGGCTGTGTAATCGCCGGCATTGGTGCAATATCATCCCATAACCAGCGGCGATCCACGCACTGGAACGTCCTCAGCTGTAACAGGCAGAACATACACCAGGGAACGAAGCTCAGGCCGATGCCGATATCGCCGTAGGCCATCAGCTTAACGAAACTGACCAGCACCCCGGCGAGAAAGATTTCCGCCATCCCCCAAGTTTTAAGGTGAAACAGGATCCGCGCCAGAAACGCCTTTAGCCCGGAAGGCATGCTCACCCGATTGACCAGCAGCAGTATGGTGACCAGGCAGAAAGCCGGCACCAGCTGGACGAAAAGTAAAAAGAAGGTACCGAGGCTGGCGTAATCCTCGCTAAACAGCACGTTCGGAATTTCCAGCAGCTCGATTTCGCTGCTGATCCCTCCAACCTTCATATAGATGAAGGGGAACAGATTGGCCAGCAGCAGCATGAACAACGCGACCAGCGCGTAGGCTGTGGGACGCTGCCGGGGCGCGTCCCATGACGTTGTCAATGTCGTTCCGCAACGCGGACACGTAGCTTTCTGGCGATGCTCCAGCTGCGGCAAAGCCACCAGCAGATCACATTGTCGACACAGGATATGCCGCGCAGCATGATGATGATCGCACATGAAAACTCCTCAGCTTATGCGCCGTTTTTTAAACCTTCGAGATATTCCCAGCGTTCGAAGGCGGTTTCCAGCGCCTGCTCCGCTTCACTCAGCTGTGCGAGCACCTGCTGCGTATGGTCATGCGACTGACCAAAGAAAGAAGGGTCGGCAACCTGCCCCTGCAAATTCTGCAGCTGGGCTTCCAGTTCTTCCAGTTTTTGCGGCAGCTGTTCCAGCTCGCGCTGCAGGTTATAGCTTAGTTTGCTGGCAGCGCGTTTGACACTTTCTGCTTTCGGTTGAGCAACTTCAACTGTCTTTTTAGAAACCGGCTGTTTTTTCGCCAGATACTGCGCCTGCTGACCGCGGGCGTCATGATAGCCGCCCACGTATTGGCCAATTTGCCCCGCGCCTTCGAAGATCCAACACTCCGTTACCGTGTTATCCACAAACTGACGGTCGTGGCTAACCAGCATCACGGTTCCCTGATAACCGTCGACAAGCTCTTCCAGCAGCTCCAGGGTTTCGACATCCAGATCGTTTGTCGGTTCATCGAGTATCAACAGGTTGCTGGGCTTGAGGAACAGGCGCGCCAGCAGCAGGCGGTTACGCTCCCCGCCCGACAGTGCCCGCACCGGCGTCATTGCGCGTTTCGGATGGAACATAAAGTCCTGCAGATAGCCCAGGACGTGGCGCGGCTTGCCGTTCACCATCACTTCCTGTTTACCTTCCGCGAGGTTGTCCATCACCGTTTTATCCGGATCAAGTTCCGCGCGGTGCTGGTCGAAGTAAGCCACTTCCAGCTTGGTACCCACATGAATACGTCCGCTATCCGCCTGCAGCTGACCGAGCATCAGCTTCAGCAGCGTAGTTTTGCCGCAGCCGTTCGGGCCAATCAGCGCAATTTTGTCGCCGCGCTGGATTTGGGCGGTGAAGTCTTTAACCAGCACCTTGCCATCAACCTGGTAGTTGACGTTCTCCATTTCGAACACAATCTTGCCCGAACGCGCGGCCTCTTCCACCTGCATCTTCGCGCTGCCCATCACTTCACGGCGCTCACCGCGCTCGCGGCGCATGGCTTTCAACGCCCGCACGCGCCCTTCGTTACGGGTGCGACGCGCTTTGATCCCCTGACGGATCCACACTTCTTCCTGCGCCAGCTTGCGATCGAACTCCGCGTTCTGTAACTCTTCCACGCGCAGCGCTTCTTCTTTATCCAGCAGATATTGATCGTAGTTCCCCGGATAGGTCACCAGCTTACCGCGATCGAGATCGACAATTCGCGTCGCCATGTTGCGAATAAAGGAACGGTCGTGCGAAATAAAAATAATGGTGCCTTTGAACATCTTCAGGAAACCTTCCAGCCAGTCGATAGTTTCAATATCGAGGTGGTTGGTCGGTTCATCGAGCAGCAGCACGCGCGGCCCGCTGACCAGCGCGCGGCCGAGGGCCGCTTTACGCAGCCAGCCGCCGGACAGCGAGGAAAGCTCGGCGTTAGGATCCAGATTCAGCTGTTCCAGCACTTCATTAATGCGGCTATCGAGCTGCCACAGCCCTAAATTATCCAGTTGTTCCTGAAGGCGCGCCAGTTCGTTCAGATTCTTGTCGCTCGGGTCGGTCATCACCAGCTGCGAAACATCGTGATAACCCTTGAGGTATGCCGCTTGTTCAGCAATACCTTCCGCCACAAAGTCATAGACGGTTCCGGTAACATTACGCGGCGGATCCTGCTGTAGACGCGCCACAACCAGATCCAGTTCATAGATAATGCGCCCGTCATCAAGACCCTGTTCACGATTGAGGATCTTCATCAGGGTCGATTTACCCGCACCGTTGCGCCCTACCAGGCAGACGCGTTCGTTATCTTCGATATGCAGTTCAGCATTATCCAGCAGCGGCGCATCGCTGAAAGAGAGCCAGGCGCCGTGCATACTAATTAAAGACATTCTTTATTCCTTTCAGGCTGCGGTAATCAGCCAGCAGTTGTGAATCTGACGGTTGCGGGCAAAATCCTGAGACAGCGTTTTTTGCGTAATCTCCTGCGCCTTCAGGCCCAGCTGCGCCAGCCCGTCATGATCCATACGGAAACCGCGTTTGTTGTTCGAGAACATAATCGTGCCGCCTTTACGCAGCAGACGTTTTAAATCGGTCATCAGGCGCAAATGGTCGCGCTGAACGTCAAACGCATCATCCATACGCTTGGAGTTGGAGAAGGTTGGCGGATCGATAAAGATCAGATCAAACTGTTCGGTGGTCTCCCGCAGCCAGCCCAACACATCAGCCTGCATCAGGCGATGCGCGCGGCCGGTTAAGCCATTGAGGCGCAGGTTACGTTCAGCCCATTCAAGATAGGTACGGGACATATCGACCGTCGTCGTGGAACGCGCGCCGCCAAGGCCGGCGTGGACGCTGGCGCTACCGGTGTAGGAGAAAAGGTTGAGGAAATCTTTGCCTTTGCTCATCTGGCCCAGCATGCGGCGAGCAATACGGTGGTCGAGGAACAGCCCGGTATCCAGGTAGTCGGTCAGGTTTACCCACAGACGTGCGTTATACTCCTGCACCTCAATGAACTCACCTTTTTCACCCATTTTCTGATACTGGTTTTTCCCTTTCTGCCGTTCGCGGGTTTTCAGCACCAGCTTGTTCGGCGCAATCCCCAGTACGGCAATGGTGGCGGCGATAATATCAAACAGGCGCTGGCGGGCCTTGTGCGCGTCAACGGTTTTCGGCGGCGCATACTCCTGCACCACCACCCAGTCGGCGTAGCGGTCGATAGCGACGTTGTACTCCGGGAGGTCGGCATCATACAGGCGATAGCATTCAATGCCTTCCTGACGCGCCCACTTCTCATATTTTTTCAGGTTCTTACGCAGACGGTTGGCGAAATCTTCCGCCAGCATCGCGGTTTTGCCGCCTTCGTTTTCTGCAAGATGATAGTTCTTCTGGACGCAGTCGAGCGGTCCATTTTTCGCTTTGAACTGCTTATCAGCGCGCAGCTGCAGGCAGCTCAGCAGATCCGGCGAGGCGCTAAACAGCGACAGGTTCCAGCCGCCAAACTGATTTTTCATGATCCGCCCCAGCAGGCTATGCAGGGCAATCAGCGCCGGTTCACTCTCCAGACGCTCGCCGTACGGCGGGTTGCTTATCACCGTGCCGTAAGGGCCCTTCGGCAGTGGGTTGCTAAGCTGGGCAACATCTTTCACTTCGAAGGTAATCAGTTCGCCAATACCGGCGCGGCGGGCGTTGCGCTGCGCGCGTTCGATGACGCGGGCGTCAACGTCGGAACCGTAAAAGCGCGACTCATACGCCGCCAGCCCCTGACGGGCGCGGGTTTGTGCTTCGGACTTCACCTCTTTCCAGATAGCATCGTCATGCTGCGCCCAGCCGCCGAAACCCCAATGGCCGCGGTGTAAACCCGGCGCACGATCGGTAGCAAGCATCGCCGCTTCAATCAGCAGCGTACCGGAGCCGCACATCGGATCGAGCAGCGGCGTACCGGCAGCCCAGCCGGAACGCATCACTATCGCCGCAGCCAGGTTTTCTTTGATTGGCGCCATACCGGTGCCGTCGCGGTAGCCGCGCAGGTGCAGCCCCTCGCCGCTAAGATCCAGGGAGATATGCGCGGTCTCTTTATTCAGCCAGACGTTAATACGCAGATCGGGATTTTCGCGATCGACGTTGGGACGCGGCAGATTCTTACGCGTAAAGCTGTCGACGATGGCATCTTTCACCTTCAACGCCCCGTACTGGCTATTGCGGATCTCTTCGTTCAGCCCGCTAAAGTGCACGGCAAAAGTGGCATCCTGAGTGAAAATCTCCGTCCATGGAATGGCCTGTACGCCAAGGTACAGATCCAGGTCGCTGTATACGCTGCACTGCCCCAGCGGCAGCATAATCCGCGAAGCCAGCCGGCTCCACATCAGGCTTTGATACAGCAGCCGCGTATCTCCCTGAAAATGGACCCCGCCCTGGACCAACTGGCAGTCCACCGCGCCCAGCCCTTCCAGTTCAGTTTTTAACAGCTCTTCCAGCCCACGAGCCGTACTGGCAAACAGAGAATTCATATCGTCACTTTTACTAAAAGAAAATTGGTGCGCATTATAGCCAATATGCGCCTCATGTCATAAAGTTAAAGGCTTATTTTTAAAGCCAGGGGCAGCGTATGGTAACCCTTTCGCGACTTTTCATTCATCCCGTCAAATCGATGCGGGGAATGGGGCTCAGCCACGCTTATGCAGACAGCAGCGGGCTGGCCTTCGATCGTATATTTATGGTGACGGAAACCGATGGCACCTTCATTACCGCCCGTCAGTTTCCGCAAATGGTCAAATTTATTCCCGCGCCGCTCCATGATGGTCTGCATCTGACCGCGCCGGACGGCAGCAGCGCGATGGTGCGCTTCAGCGATTTCTCCATACAGCAGGAGCCGACCGAAGTCTGGGGCAACCATTTTACCGCCCTGATTGCCCCGGACCGGGTGAACCAGTGGCTAAGCGGGTTCTTCAACCGCAGCGTTCAGCTCCGCTGGCTAGGGCCAGCGCTTAGCCGCAGGGTAAAACGTCACGATGCCGTCCCCCTCTCTTTTGCCGACGGTTTTCCCTATCTGCTGGCCAATGAAGCCTCGCTGCGCGATTTGCAAAATCGCTGTCCGGCCAGCGTAAGCATAGAACAATTTCGCCCAAATCTGCTGGTGACCGGCGCGGCCGCCTGGGAAGAAGATACGTGGAAAGTGGTGCGCATTGGCGAGGTCATTTTTGAAGTCGTCAAACCGTGCAGCCGCTGCGTATTGACCACCGTCAGCCCGGAGCGCGGGCAAAAGCATCCTTCCGGGGAGCCCTTAAGCACGCTGCAGCGTTTCCGCACAGCGCTGGATAACGGCGATGTCGATTTTGGCCAGAACCTGATCGCGCGAAATAGCGGCGTAATCCGCGTGGGCGATGCGTTAGAAGTGCTGGCCCGCGGCCCGGCGAAGGCCTACGGCGCAGGCGAGAGTGATGCTACGCCGGCACCTGAAGCGCAGGAGAACGCGACGGTAGAAATAGCGTGGCAGGGAGTGAGTTTTACCGGTAATAATCAGCAAATCTTGCTGGAGCAGCTGGAACAACAGGGAATTCGTATTCCTTACTCCTGCCGGGCTGGGATTTGCGGCAGCTGCCGCATCCGGCTGGAAGAAGGAGAAGTCAGCGCGCTGAAGAAAAACGCGGTCGCCGCAGATGGCACCATTTTATGCTGTAGCTGCGTGCCGAAAACCGCGGTGAGGCTGGCGCCTTAAACCGCCTGACCCAGGCTGTAGCTGGCGACGCCTGGCGCTGGCTGCAGCCTGTCGTTCATAATTTTAATCACGTCGCCGAGCTGCATCACCCGCCCGGCAAGCGTCAGACCGGGCTGGGCTAACAGGCACAGCGCGGCGTTTTCTCCGGGCTCAACCACCAGCAGATTCACCTGCTGGCCGGTATCGCTGAGCCATGCGCTGGCGGCATCGCCAACGCCGGGCTGCCAGCTCTCTTCATGCGTGTTGAAATGCCAGCTTTTCGGCATTTGCGGCTTGAGAAAACGAATCGCAACCAGCGCATTGAGTACTAATTCAGCGCGCTGTTCTTTTGATAATTCGAGATCGCGGCACTTTTCTTCAAATGAAAAATAGAGCGCTGCGTCATCAACGCAAAATCCGGAAGGCGCGAAGGCGTCGGGCGTCAACATGCGGCGAGCAAAACGCGATCTGAATAACATGCCATTAGCCAGATCGAGCATCATGCGGTCATGCTCTTCATCGTAATACCAGCGCCAGTTATCGTCAGGTTTGATCCGCATTTCTACCCCCGTCCTCTTCCACTTCCGTCTGTAATAAACAGGTAAACTGCTACAGAATATTTCAAAAATTAAGAAAAGACTAAAATGTCTAAATAAGCAACAATGAAGGAATATAAAACAACCAGGGCTATAAATAAAGCCCTGGTGGAGTATCAGAGGGGGAAAAGATTAGATATGGGTAACAATTTCTTTAATCAGCGGCGGGCCTTTAAAAATAAATCCGGAATAAATCTGCACCAGCGTCGCTCCGGCGGCTATCTTTTCCCGGGCGGCAATCACTGAGTCAATACCGCCGACTCCGATAATTGGCAGGCGGCCATTTAATTCCGCAGACAGCATGCGGATAATTTCCGTACTCTTCAGCTGCAATGGACGTCCGCTAAGGCCACCGGTTTCATCACAATGTTTCATCCCCTGCACCAGCGATCGATCCAGAGTGGTATTGGTGGCAATGACGCCATCTATATTATGCCGGACTAAACTGTCCGCTACCTGGATCAATTCTTCGACGGAAAGATCCGGAGCGATCTTTACGGCCACAGGAACATATTTTTGATGTTTCTCTTGTAGCTCGCGTTGCTTATTTTTAATACCAGAAAGCAAATCGTCCAGCGCATCTCCGTATTGTAAAGTACGCAAGCCTGGGGTATTCGGCGAGGAGATATTAATGGCGATATAGCCGGCATAAGCATAGATTTTTTCCATACAAATCAGATAATCATCTTTGCCTTGTTCTACCGGAGTATCTTTATTCTTGCCAATATTAATACCCAGAATGCCGTCAAAATGCGCCTTTTTTACGTTCTCCACGAGGTTATCAACACCGTGGTTATTAAAGCCCATGCGGTTGATCAAACCTTCGGCATCGACCAGGCGGAAGATCCTTGGCTTATCGTTGCCCGGCTGTGGACGCGGCGTCACGGTACCAATTTCAATGGAACCAAAACCCATCGCCCCGAGGGCATCAATGCACTCGCCGTTCTTATCCAGCCCGGCGGCCAGGCCCAGCGGGTTCTTAAATGTGAGCCCCATACAGGTTACCGGCTTTGTCGGTACCTTCTGGCGAACCAACATTTCCAGCGGGGTACCCGAAACACGGCGTAATTGTTGAAAAGTGACTTCATGAGCGCGCTCAGGATCGAGCTGAAAAAGGGCTTTACGAACGAAGGGGTAGTACATGAACTCTCCTGGATTCCCGGTGTGCAAACCGGGGGCGTATTATGTGCGATCCACCCCGGAAAGGGAATTGACCTACGACAAAAAATCTTACCTCCGACGCAAACGTTTACTTTTCTCCCGCTCGTTATGCACTTTCTGACAATCCAACGCCGGATAAATCATTTAGGGAAATAAAAGCGCTCTGTCACACTGCGGCTAAATGTTATCAATTATAGATAAATGCAAATATTTAGTTATAAGGAGAGAGTATGCGAGTCATCACACTTGCGGGCAGCCCGCGCTACCCTTCCCGCTCCAGCGCGCTTCTGGAATACGCCAGAGAGACGCTTTCGGCGGCGGATATCGAGGTCTGCCACTGGCATCTGCAGAATTTCGCTCCGGAAGACCTGCTCTACGCTCGCTTTGATAACCCAGCCCTCCATGCGTTAAATGAACAGCTTGCCGGCGCCGATGGGCTGATCATTGCGACGCCCGTCTATAAGGCCTCTTTTTCCGGCGCGTTAAAGACGCTTCTGGACCTGCTGCCGGAGCGCGCGCTGGAGGGCAAAATCGTTCTGCCGCTGGCTACCGGCGGAACCATCGCCCATATGCTGGCGGTGGATTACGCCTTAAAACCGGTACTCAACGCGCTGAAAGCCCAGGAGATCCTCCACGGCGTTTTCGCTGACGATAGCCAGGTTACGGATTATCAGCATAAACCGCAGTTTACCCCGAATCTGCAGGGCCGCCTCGACCAGGCGCTGGAAACCTTCTGGCAGGCGCTGCATCGCCCCAGCAGCCGCGCGCCGGCGCTGAAAACCTTACAGCGGGTTGAGCACGTTTAAAGTTCAGCGTTGATGCCCGTCACCAGGCAAAACGCTAAAGAATAAAGGAACACTGTATGGCGACGCTTTCGCAAAAACTCCTGATCCGCATAGCCCCCTGGCTTTTGCCGGTTGGCAGCGTGATTGTATGGCAATTCGCCTCTTCCGTTGGTTGGCTCTCTACCCGTATTTTGCCGTCACCGGAAGGAGTGCTCAAAGCCTTCTGGACGCTCTCCGCCAGCGGCGAGCTTTGGCAACATCTGGCCATCAGCTCATGGCGGGCGCTTATTGGTTTCAGCATCGGCGGTTCCATTGGCCTGGTTCTCGGGCTTATCAGCGGCCTGTCGCGCTGGGGCGAACGCCTGCTGGACACCTCCATTCAGATGCTGCGCAACGTACCGCACCTCGCGCTGATTCCGCTGGTAATTTTATGGTTCGGCATCGATGAAAGCGCCAAAATTTTCCTCGTGGCGCTGGGGACGATGTTCCCGATTTATATCAACACCTGGCACGGTATTCGAAACATTGACCGGGGTCTGGTGGAGATGGCCCGCAGCTATGGCTTATCGGGTTTTGCTCTGTTCCGTCACGTGATCCTGCCGGGCGCCCTGCCCTCCATTATAGTCGGCATCCGGTTTGCGCTCGGCCTGATGTGGTTAACGCTGATCGTGGCTGAAACCATCTCGGCTAACGCCGGTATCGGCTATCTGGCGATGAACGCCCGCGAATTTCTGCAGACCGATGTCGTGGTCGTCGCCATTATTCTTTACGCTATTCTCGGCAAACTGGCCGACTTCAGCGCACAGCTTCTTGAACGCGTCTGGCTGCGCTGGAATCCGGCTTACCACCTTCAGGAGGCCAACGCATGACAACCGCGCGTCTTAATCCGGGGATCCCGCTGCTGCTAAACGGCGTAAGCAAGCGTTACGGCAGCAAAACGATTCTGAATGAACTCGATCTGCATATTCCCACCGGGCAATTTGTCGCGGTGGTCGGACGCAGCGGCGGCGGTAAAAGCACCCTGCTGCGGCTGCTCGCCGGGCTGGAAAAACCCAACGCCGGGCAGCTGCTGGCGGGTTCGACGCCGCTGGCGCAAATCCAGGAGGATACCCGGATGATGTTCCAGGATTCCCGCCTGCTGCCGTGGAAAACGGTGATCGACAATGTCGGCCTCGGGCTGAAGGGGCAGTGGCGCGAGGCGGCGCTCAAGGCGCTGGCGAGCGTCGGCCTTGAAGACCGCGCCGGTGAATGGCCCGTGGCGCTTTCCGGCGGGCAAAAGCAGCGCGTGGCGCTGGCTCGCGCGTTAATTCATCGCCCCGGATTATTACTGCTTGATGAACCGCTGGGCGCGCTGGACGCCCTCACTCGCCTGGAGATGCAGGATCTGATTGTCTCGCTGTGGCAGGAGCACGGATTTACCGTTCTGCTGGTCACCCACGACGTCAGCGAGGCGGTGGCGATGGCCGATCGCGTTTTGCTGATTGAAGAGGGGAAGATAGGGCTGGATCTGCTGGTGGACATTCCCCGTCCGCGACGCACGGGTTCAGTGAAGCTGGCCGAACTGGAAGCGGAAGTACTGAATCGGGTGATGCAGCGCGGCAAGAACGAATCCTCGCCACGCTTAGTGAGCCACGGTTAACGACAGCGACGTTCCCCCGCTCGCGCTGCGCTTAGCGGGGCTACAGGTTTGGACTCGCGCTGGCGTTACGCCAGCGCTTTACTGATTTTCTCGAACAGATCCCCGGAAAGATTCTCCAGACCCTTCAGCTGCTCCAGCGCCCCGCGCATCAGCGCCTGACGTTTCTCGTCATAGCGTTTCAGACGAATCAGCGGCTCAATCAGACGCGAAGCCACCTGCGGGTTGCGGCTGTTCAGCTCAGTCAGCATCTCGACCAGGAACTGATAGCCGCTGCCGTCTTCTGCATGGAACGCCGCCGGGTTGCTGCCGGCAAAGGCGCCGATCAGAGAACGGACGCGGTTCGGGTTACCCATGCTGAACGAGCGATGATGCAACAGGCCGCGAACCGTCTCCAGGACGTTATCCGCCGGGCTGGTGGACTGCAGGATAAACCATTTATCCATGACCAGTCCGTCCTGGTGCCACTTGTCGTCATACTCCTGCATCAGCGCATCGCGGCACGGCAGCTGGGCCGCTACGGCTGCGGCCAGCGCCGCCAGCGCGTCGGTCATATTGTCCGCATGGTGATACTGCGCGCTAATCAGTTTATCCGCCAGCTCGGTATCGCCAAACGCCAGGTAGCGCAGGCAGGTATTACGCAGAGAACGCTTATCGATATCGGCATGCTCAACGCGGTAGCCGTCGAGCTTGTTGGCGTTGTAAACCGCCAGGAACTCGTCAGCCAGCTCTTTCGCCAGCGTGCGGGTCAGCGCTTCGCGCACCGCCGCGATGGCAAGCGGATCGATAATCGCAAACAGCTCCGCCATTTCATTCGCTGAAGGCAGCGTCAGGATCTCCGCCGCCAGCGCCGGATCGATCTTCTCATCCAGCAGAATCGCGCGGAACGCATCGGCGACGTGAATCGGCAGAGACAGCGGCTGCCCCTGCTGGTGACGGTTGACGTTGAGTTTGATATAGGTCGCCAGCAGGCTCTGCGCCGCGTCCCAGCGGGAGAAATCATTCCGCGCGTGGCGCATCAGGAAGGTCAGCTGCTGATCGCTCCATTTGTACTCCAGCTTCACCGGCGCGGAAAACTCGCAAAGCAGCGCCGGGACCGGCTGGAAGTAAACGTTGTCGAAAACAAAAGTCTGCTCCGCCTGGGTGACGTTCAGCACGTGATGCACCGGGTGACCGCCCTTCTGCAGCGGGATTACCTTGCCTTCGTTATCGTACAGCTCGATGTCGAACGGAATATGCAGCGGCAGCTTCTCCGCCTGCTCAGCGGTCGGCGACGTGCGCTGGCTGATGGTCAGCGTGTACTGCTCCGTTTCCGGGTTGTAGTCATCATGGACGGTGACAATCGGCGTACCGGACTGGCTATACCAGCGGCGGAAGTGGGACAGATCGACGTTGGAAGCGTCCTCCATCGCCTGGACAAAGTCGTCGCAGGTCGCGGCGCTGCCGTCGTGGCGCTCAAAATAGAGCTGCATGCCTTTCTGGAAATTCTCTTCGCCCAGCAGAGTATGCAGCATGCGGATCACTTCCGCTCCCTTCTCATACACCGTCAGGGTATAGAAGTTGTTCATCTCAATCACGCTATCCGGGCGAATCGGATGCGCCATCGGGCTGGCGTCTTCGGCAAACTGCAGGCCGCGCATGGTGCGTACGTTATTAATGCGGTTCACCGCACGCGAGCCGAGGTCGGAGCTGAATTCCTGATCGCGGAAAACGGTCAGCCCTTCTTTCAGGCTGAGCTGGAACCAGTCGCGGCAGGTCACGCGATTGCCGGTCCAGTTATGGAAATATTCATGACCAATCACGCGCTCGATATCCAGGTAATCTTTATCGGTCGCGGTATCGGTACGCGCCAGTACGTATTTGGAGTTAAAGACGTTAAGGCCTTTGTTCTCCATGGCGCCCATGTTGAAGAAATCGACGGCGACAATCATATAGATGTCGAGGTCGTACTCGAGACCAAAGCGGGTTTCGTCCCACTTCATAGAATTTTGCAGCGAGGTCATCGCCCACGGCGCGCGGTCAAGGTTACCGCGGTCAACGTAGAGCTCCAGCGCCACTTCACGCCCCGAACGGGTTTTGAAGGTATCGCGCAGGACGTCAAAATCACCGGCCACCAGCGCAAACAGGTAGCACGGTTTTGGGAACGGGTCCTGCCACTGGATCCAGTGACGGCCATTTTCCAGCTCGCCCTGGGCCACGCGGTTACCGTTGGAGAGCAGAAACGGGTATTTTGCTTTATCGGCGATGATTTTGGTGGTGAAGCGCGCCAGAACGTCCGGGCGGTCCGGATACCAGGTAATGTGGCGGAAGCCTTCCGCCTCGCACTGGGTACACAGCGCTTCGCCGGACTGATATAGCCCTTCCAGCGCGGTATTCGCCGCCGGGCTGATTTCATTGACGATGGTCAGAGTGAAATGTTCCGGCAACCCGCTAATCACCAGCTGGTTATTTTCTTCCTTGTAGTCGCTCCACGGCTGACCATCAATCCGCAGAGAGACCAACGTCAGGTCTTCGCCATCCAGACGCAATGGCACATCAGACGTAGCCGCGTGGCGGGAGACCTTGCTCTCAGCCGTCACAACGGTTTTCGCGGCATCCAGGTCAAAGGTCAAATCGATATCGCTAATCAGATACTCCGGCTCACGGTAGTCGTGGCGGTATTTGGCTTGGGGCTGTTGTGTCATAAAAAACCTTTAGCGTGTCCTGTAAAGTGTCGACTCAGTCTATTCCTGTTGCGCAAATCTCGCTATGCAGAATCTTCATCTTTTCAATGCTAAACATGAAAATTGCTACATTTTGATAACACAAGAGGCACGAAATGCGCTCGACCAGGCGCAAAGCTTGTGGTGTGATGCGTGTTCAATATATTAAACTAGGCCTCGCAAATGACCGTCAGCGTAGCCATCAGCCGTCACCGCGGGACAGCGTCGGGTATTACAGGTATACTCCGCCTCCTTTTACCGCTTTGGTTTTGATGGAAACGCTCCAGTGAGAGGATGCTACTGCGCACCATGACCCAATTCACTTCTCCTGTACTGCACTCGTTGCTTGATACGGATGCCTACAAGCTGCACATGCAGCAGGCTGTCTTCCACCGCTACAATGATGTACAGGTTGCGGCGGAGTTCCGCTGCCGCGGGGACGATCTGCTCGGCATCTACGCCGATGCGATTCGCGAGCAGGTTGAGACGATGCGCGACCTGAGACTGCAGGACGATGAATATCACTGGTTGTCGAGCCTGCCCTTCTTTGCGCCAGACTATCTCGAGTGGCTACGCGGCTTCCGCTACGACCCGCGCCAGGTCACGGTCATCAATGACAACGGCAAGTTGAATATTCGCCTTTCCGGCCCCTGGCTTGAAGTTATTATGTGGGAAGTTCCGCTGCTGGCGGTGATAAGCGAGCTGGTACATCGCTATCGCTCGCCGGAAATCAGCGTCGATCTCGCGCTGGACACCCTTGAGCATAAGCTGACTGACTTTAACCGCCTCACTGCTGATATCGATATGTCGGGCTTCCGCCTGATGGATTTCGGTACCCGCCGCCGCTTCTCCCGCGAGGTGCAGCAGGCGATTGTTCAGCGTCTTCAGCAAGAATCCTGGTTCACCGGTACCAGCAATTACGATCTGGCGCGGCGTTTGAATTTGACCCCAATGGGGACCCAGGCTCACGAATGGTTCCAGGCGCATCAGCAGATCAGCCCGAACCTGGCGAGCAGCCAGCGCGCGGCTCTCGCTGCCTGGCTGGAAGAGTATCCCGATCGGCTGGGGATTGCGCTGACCGACTGCATTACGATGGACGCTTTTCTGCGCGATTTCGGGCCGGAGTTTGCGACCCGCTATCAGGGGCTGCGCCACGACTCCGGCGACCCGGTGGAATGGGGCGAGAAGGCTATCGCCCACTACAAAAAGCTGGGCATCGACCCGCTGAGCAAAGTGCTGGTATTTTCCGACAATCTCGACCTGACAAAAGCGGTTGATCTCTATCGCCACTTCTCATCGCGGGTGAATCTGAGCTTCGGTATCGGCACGCGTTTAACCTGCGATATTCCTCAGGTGAAGCCGCTCAATATTGTTATCAAGCTGGTGGAGTGCAACGGTAAACCGGTGGCGAAACTTTCGGATAGCCCGGGTAAAACGATTTGTCACGATAAAGCTTTCGTCCGCGCGCTGCGCAAAGCCTTCGATCTACCGCCGGTTAAAAAAGCCAGCTAGGTCATATAAAGACAAAATGCGTCCGCCAAAACGGGCGCATTTTTATTCGCCTCCGCTTATCACCCCGAGACGTTATCAAGCATTAAGAACCCCGGTCGCCCTGCATGGGATAATCGCAATGAACGAATCTCTCTGAATATCAGGCTCTCACGCAGCAAAGTAGACTATCTCCTTATTTATTTCCTAAAACCCCCCTTTCTTGTGCGAAATCTACTTGTCTGATGGAAGATGACAGGTAACATAGATATCCCCCTGTTGCAGGGGAATACAGATTTTTCTATTGGACTAACAAGAGAGACTATTATGAGCGTTGTGCCTGTAGCCGACGTACTCCAGGGCCGCGTTGCCGTTGACAGCGAAGTCACCGTGCGCGGATGGGTGCGTACCCGCCGAGATTCTAAAGCTGGCTTTTCTTTCCTCGCCGTCTATGACGGTTCCTGCTTTGATCCTGTACAGGCCGTTATTAGTAATTCTCTTCCCAATTACAATCAGGAAGTGCTGCGCCTGACCACCGGCTGCTCGGTCGTGGTGACCGGTAAAGTCGTGGCATCTCAGGGCCAGGGTCAGAGCTTTGAAATCCAGGCCAGCCACGTGGAAGTCAGCGGCTGGGTGGAAGATCCGGATACTTATCCGATGGCGGCTAAACGCCATAGCATCGAGTACCTGCGTGAAGTTGCCCACCTGCGCCCGCGCACCAACCTGATTGGCGCGGTGGCGCGCGTTCGCCATACCCTGGCGCAGGCGCTGCACCGTTTCTTCGACGAGCAGGGCTTCTTCTGGGTTTCGACTCCGCTGATTACCGCTTCCGACACTGAAGGCGCCGGCGAGATGTTCCGCGTGTCAACGCTGGATCTGGAAAACCTGCCGCGCAACGAACAGGGCAAAGTCGATTTCGATAAAGACTTCTTCGGCAAAGAGTCGTTCCTGACCGTTTCCGGCCAGCTGAACGGCGAAACCTACGCCTGCGCGCTGTCCAAAATCTACACCTTTGGCCCGACCTTCCGTGCGGAAAACTCCAACACCAGCCGTCACCTGGCGGAGTTCTGGATGCTGGAGCCGGAAGTCGCCTTTGCTAACCTGAACGATGTGGCAGGTCTGGCGGAAGCGATGCTGAAGTACGTCTTCAAAGCCGTTCTCGAAGAGCGCGCAGACGACATGCAGTTCTTTGCCGAACGCGTTGATAAAGACGCTATCGACCGCCTGCAGCGTTTCGTTTCCGCTGATTTTGCCCAGGTTGATTACACTGACGCGGTCACCATTCTGGAAAACTGCGGTAAGTCGTTCGAAAACCCGGTCTACTGGGGCGTGGATCTCTCCTCCGAGCACGAACGCTATCTGGCGGAAGAGCACTTTAAAGCCCCGGTGGTGGTGAAAAACTACCCGAAAGACATCAAGGCGTTCTATATGCGCCTTAACGAAGATGGTAAAACCGTCGCCGCAATGGACGTTCTGGCGCCGGGCATCGGTGAAATTATCGGTGGCTCCCAGCGTGAAGAGCGCCTGGACGTGCTTGACGCGCGTATGGCGGAAATGGGTCTTAATAAAGAAGACTACTGGTGGTATCGCGACCTGCGCCGTTACGGCACCGTACCGCACTCCGGTTTCGGTCTGGGCTTTGAGCGTCTTATCGCCTACGTGACCGGCGTGCAGAACGTTCGCGACGTCATTCCGTTCCCGCGGACCCCGCGTAACGCGACTTTCTGATTTTTTTCTGCAATTTTCATCCGGGGCCAGCGCAAGCTGGCCTTTTTTTATGTCAATTTACGTTAACGAATATCAGGAAACTTAAACATCAACCATCCTGATTCACAATTATGTTACGCACTATTTCATTAGCGACCGCTAATTAAAACCGCACCTTATGTTCATAAATTGGCAAACATGCTGATTATATTGCTCGTTTTTTAACCAGTCACAGCACAACTTGCAACGACAAGATTTGAATAAAAATAAAGCAAAATGCTGACGTAAAATGCACAAACCCTCTCTTATCTAAATTAATCATAATTAATTCATATAGATATATAAAGACAGGTGATTTAATCGGCGAACAGGGGCGGAATGTTGATTGAGTTCACAAAGTTCCCAAAAATACATATTTAGTTACATAGAATTTCCTTTTGTTACTCATATGCGATATTGGTAGCATTTTCAGGCTAGCGAAACGTTGTTCTGAATGGAAAGATGCCTCCAGACACCAAACTATCATCAATAGTTCTGTAAATTTTTATTGACGAAACTTATTGACGGCAGTGGCAAGTGTTCATAAAAAAATATAAATGAGGGTAATAAATAATGATGAAGCGCAAAATTCTGGCAGCGGTAATTCCTGCCCTGCTGGTAGCCGGTGCAGCTAACGCTGCAGAAATCTATAACAAAAACGGCAACAAACTGGACTTCTACGGAAAAATGGTTGGCGAGCACGTCTGGACCACCAACGGCGACACCAGCAGCGATGATACCACCTACGCCCGTATCGGCCTGAAAGGCGAAACTCAGATCAACGATCAGCTGGTCGGCTATGGTCAGTGGGAATACAACATGGATGCGTCCAATGTTGAAGGTAAACAGACCACCAAAACTCGTCTGGCTTTCGCAGGCTTAAAAGCCGGTGAATACGGTTCATTCGACTACGGTCGTAACTACGGCGCCATCTACGACGTTGAAGCGGCAACCGATATGCTGGTTGAATGGGGCGGCGACGGCTGGAGCTACACCGACAACTTCATGACCGCGCGTACCAACGGCGTAGCCACCTACCGTAACTCTGACTTCTTCGGTCTGGTTGACGGCCTGAGCTTCGCGCTGCAGTACCAGGGTAAAAACGACGCTTCTAGCCGTGATGTTAAGAAACAAAACGGCGACGGCTTCAGCACCGCGGCAACCTACGCGTTTGACAACGGCATTGCGCTGTCTGCAGGCTATGCGAACTCCAACCGTAGCGGCGATCAGAAAGCTGACCGTCAGGGCGAAAAAGCTGAAGCATGGGCAACCTCCGCTAAGTATGACGCGAACAACGTCTATGCTGCGGTCATGTACTCTCAGACTTACAACATGACGCCGGAAAACGAAGGCAACTACTTCGCTAATAAAACTCAGAACTTCGAAGCCGTTGTTCAGTATCAGTTCGACTTCGGCCTGCGTCCGTCCATCGGCTACGTACAGACTAAAGGTAAAGACCTGCGCTCTCGCGCTGGCTTCTCCGGCGGCGATGCTGACCTGGTTAAATACGTCGAAGTGGGTACCTGGTACTACTTCAACAAAAACATGAACGTCTACGCTGCGTATAAATTCAACCAGCTGAACGACAACGATTACACCAAAGCCGCTGGCGTTGCGACCGACGATCAGGCCGCAGTGGGTATCGTTTACCAGTTCTAATCTGCAGTACACCCCTTCGTGATATGCCTAAAAAGCAGGACTTCGGTCCTGCTTTTCTGCTTTCCTGAGAGGAAGATCGTAACTTTCAAAAACCTTCTCGCTTTTTGTCGCAAACGGTTGGCAATTAACATAACTCCCGTTAACCTGATAGCGGATTTCCCTTCAGTAATCACAATGGAACCTCGTCATGTTTGAGAACATTACCGCCGCCCCTGCCGACCCAATTCTGGGCCTGGCCGATCTGTTTCGTGCCGATGACCGCCCAACAAAAATTAATCTTGGAATTGGTGTTTATAAAGATGAAACGGGTAAAACACCGGTCCTGACTAGCGTGAAAAAAGCAGAGCAGTATCTGCTGGAAAATGAAACCACTAAAAATTATCTGGGTATCGATGGTATTCCGGAATTTGGCCGCTGCACCCAGGAGCTTCTGTTCGGGAAAGGAAGCGCAATTATCAATGATAAACGCGCCCGCACCGCGCAAACGCCCGGCGGTACAGGTGGCCTGCGCGTCGCCGCCGATTTTCTGGCGAAGAACACCGACGTTAAACGTATTTGGGTGAGCAACCCCAGTTGGCCGAACCATAAAAGCGTGTTCAATTCAGCCGGGCTGGAAGTGCGCGAATACACCTACTACGATGCCGCTAATCACAAACTCGACTTCGACGGGCTGCTGGCCAGCCTGAACGAAGCGCAGGCCGGCGACGTGGTTCTGTTCCACGGCTGCTGCCATAACCCAACCGGCATCGATCCGACGCTGGAGCAGTGGCAACAGCTGGCGCAGCTCTCCGTAGAGAAAGGCTGGCTGCCGCTGTTTGACTTTGCCTACCAGGGCTTTGCCCGCGGCCTGGAAGAAGATGCTGAAGGCCTGCGCGCTTTCGCCGCTCTGCATAAAGAGCTGCTGGTTGCCAGCTCCTACTCGAAAAACTTCGGCCTGTACAACGAGCGCGTGGGCGCCTGTACGCTGGTCGCCGCTGACCAGGAAGCGGTAGACCGCGCTTTCAGCCAGATGAAGTCGGTTATCCGCGCGAACTACTCAAACCCGCCCGCTCACGGCGCCTCAGTAGTGGCGACCATTCTCAGCAATGACGCGCTGCGCGCCATCTGGGAGCAAGAGTTGACCGACATGCGTCAACGCATCCAGCGTATGCGTCTGCTGTTCGTTAATACCCTGCAGGAAAAAGGCGCCAGCCGCGATTTCTCTTTCATCATTCAGCAAAACGGGATGTTCTCGTTCAGCGGCCTGACCAAAGAGCAGGTACTGCGTCTGCGTGAAGAGTTCGGAATCTACGCGGTGGCGTCCGGACGTATAAACGTCGCCGGTATGACGCCTGATAACATGGCGCCGCTGTGCGAAGCGATTGTTGCCGTACTGTAACCTCAGCGCAGGGCAAAAAAAAGGCCGCATGTGCGGCCTTTTTTATATGCTGGTTTAGGTCACCAGACCGGCATTTCATCCTGCAGGAATGGGTTGTGCAGACGCTCATAGCCAAGGGTCGACATCGGTCCATGACCCGGAATAAACGACACGTCATCGCCCAGCGGCAACAGCTTGCGCTTAATCGCATCGATCAGTTGGCTATGGTCGCCGCGAGGGAAGTCGCTACGCCCTACTCCGCCTTTAAAAATCACATCGCCAGAAATCAACAGTCGGGAAGCAGGATCGAAGAAGACCACGTGCCCCGGCGTATGGCCTGGGCAGTGCAGCACCTGCAGGGAAATATTCCCCACGCCGACCGTATCGCCTTCGTTCAGCCAGCGATCCGGCTGCAGCGGCTGGCAATCTTCCAGACCGAACATCCGGCTCTGCGCCGGTAATCCTTCCAGCCAGAACTCATCTTCTTTTTCCGGCCCAATAATCGGCACGCCATAATGTTGTGCCAGCTCCGCTGCCGCACCAACGTGATCGAGATGACCGTGCGTGAGCAGAATCTGCATCAGGCTAACGCCTGCCGCCGCGACTTCCTGTTTGATTCGCTCAGCATCACCGCCGGGATCGACCAGCGCCGCCAGTTTGGTTTGTTCACACCAGATTAAAGAACAGTTCTGCGCGAACGCGGTAACCGGAATAATACGATAGTTCATGAGGCTCCTTTCGTTACCAGTGCCGTACTGGCCCGGTATCAATATGCACAAAGTTGCTACGTGGGTAGTATCCTACACCACCTGTGCGCATAGATAACGCGGCTTTGCGAACATTGCTTAACGAAATGCCTTCAATATGAAAATCCATGGCCTGGCCTTTAGTGTGGTAGCTGTGTTTTGCCACACCCCGGCTACGCGCGCGAAGCTCATTATTGGTATCAACAGAACGATAACCGGAAATAAGCTGGACAGGCTTGTTGGTACCAAGTAATCCCTGCAAACGATAGAGTTGATCGAACAAACCGGGATCGATGGACTTAATCTTATTCGCGCGATAATCACGGAAAAAATGATTAAGTCTTGCTAATTCATCCTGAATATAGCCTCTGCCATCGAAAAACTCCGCCTTGAGTGATTCACCGGTATGCAGGTTGTTCAGCGTCAAAATACGCGGTCGGGGGGTCGAGAGGGTGGCAAATGCCGGCGCAGGCAGAATGGCAGCAGCACCGAGCGCGGCTCCACCTAACGCCAGCAGTTTGCGGCGATTAGCGTCAAATTTGTCCATGATAATCAGGTCTACAGGTAAATGAATCGTAATATACTTTTCCCGCAATGCGCCCGTTAGCCGCCAGCACGCGCTCGCTCCCCTACGGCTAATAAATATCAGCTATGGAGAACGGGCTGCTTACTGCCACAGCGCCTTTGCAGGATTATATGTATATGCACTTCTGGCGCACGAAAGGCACCTTACCGGGCATTATTGCCAACGTCAAGGTAGCCTAACCCCAGTAAACTCGGGCCTTGCAGCGTGCAAGGCCCGTTTTCACACAGAGGTAGGACAACCAAATCCGTTGAACTACTTCATTTATCTGATTAATTGTTCAGCTTTAGGTAGAATTTGTGCGCTGGATCGCGCGGTGAGATCGTAATTGTAAATATCTGTTCGATATTGTGTACGTCCATCAGCGCCGACGAACGCGGTCAAATAATAGAGATTAACCGGGATATTCTGGCGAATATTAACGTAGCGGGTATTCCCCTGTTTAAGCGCATCTGAAATACGCGCATCATTCCAGCCAGCATCCTGAAGCAGCATATTGGCCAGTTCTGAGGCTTTATTCACGCGCACGCACCCGGAACTCAGCGCGCGTCCATCACGCTGGAACAGATTGTGATTGGGCGTATCGTGCAAATATATCGCATCTGAACTTGGCATATTGAATTTATAGCGCCCCAGCGAATTGCGCGCGCCGGGAGCCTGCTGGAAGCGGAACGGCAGATTCGATGCGGTTATCGTTTCCCAGTCCACCTGATACGGGTCGATAGTCTCTTTGCTATTCCAGCCGCGCATCATCGTATAGCCGTGCTGCTCAAGATAGCCTGGGTTATTGCGCACCTTCGGCAGAATATCGTTGCGCGCCAGCGTCGGCGGAACGTTCCACGGCGGGTTGACCACAACGTTGTTCAGCGCACTGCTCATCATAGGGGTTTTGCGGTCCGGACGGCCAACGATAACCCGCGATGCCAGCACCTGGCTACCGTCCTGGTAATAGACCAGCGAAAAGGCGGGAATATTCACCATAATTCCGGTCGCCAGATTACCCGGCAGCAGGCGCAAACGCTGGATATTCAATGCCAGCACGCCGGCGCGCTGCGCAGGAGAAACGTTGAGCCAGTCGCGGGTCGCCTGACCAATCACGCCGTCTGCGCCCAGTCCCTGCCACGCCTGGAAGCGCTTAACGCCCTCCACTAACTGGCGATCGTAAACGCCACGGCCGCTGCTTTTGGCCTTTTTCCCGGCGGACGGACTCACCACCTCATCGCCGGGCAACGAAATTTTTGCCGCGTCATCCAGCATACCGGTGCGCTGTAAAATTTCGCGCAACGCGCCGGCATCGTTGCTCCATTCCCCCGGCCGCAGCGACGTCTTACCGGTGAGCTGCGGCCAGGGACGGGAATCGGCAACCTGAGCTAATAGCGCCTGATGCATTGCGGCATACTGCGGATGCTGCGGAGCCAGACCCGCAATAAACTGCGGCAGCGAACCGTTATCCAGCGCCACCTGCCACTGGTTAATCACCGACAGAGGCGGCGTCGACATGGCATACGGTTTCGTGCCATACAGCCAGCGGTTGCCCTGAGTCGGAATACCGCTAATAAAATGCAGATAGCCCATCATGGCGTCAGACAGAACGACATCCCGCGCCAGACCGTTCACTGCCGGGTCGGTCAACAGCTCAACCCAGGTGGTGAACTGCGGCTGAAAACCGGCGATAGCAACCTCAGCCAGCTGCTGTTGAAACGCCTGCACCGCCTCGCGGTTATCCCACATCGGTTTCATATCCCTGGACGCATACAGCGATACCAGCGGATTCATAAATACGGGTTGATAACCGGACGGCAGTACCGCCTGAATCCCGGCGCGGCTCTTCGCTGCCGCATCGGCAGAAAGCGCCTGCTCGCCGGCCATTTGGGCGACCGCCGCGGATTGGTTTGCGCTTTGGCTTAGCGCGGAAGAGAGCTCGCTGATGGTGGCAGAGCTATCCGATGGTACCACTTCAGGCTCTTCAGCCTGGACATTGAACAGTGGAGCAAATGCAAACGCCAGGCTCAGGCTGAGCGCAGACAATTGACGACCATACCGTTTCTTTAGCAACATCCCTTGCCCCCTGTTAACACATTGCTGCCCGCTAAAATGGGGCTTACTTTCAGTATATGAAGACGAAAACGCTTTTGCCTTCCCAAATGTAAAGAAGTTAAAAGATTATACAATCCTAAAATACAGGAACGGATAACAAAAAGGGCGACATCGCGTCGCCCTTTGGCTGGTTATTGTACCATCCTATGAAGCATTTGCCGTTCCCGGCAGCGTTTCGGGCAGCTGCGGTGCGAAGCCACGCAGCCCGACGACGTGCACGTGCTCGTGATTATTCACGACCTTACGCACCAGCTTATAGGTGGTACCTTTTTCCGGGCTGATATTTTCCGGCGCCGCAATAATCAGCTGCATCTCCAGACGATCGCAGAGCTCGAACAGCGTCGCGATAGAGCGAGCATCCAGACGCGCCGCTTCATCAAGGAACAGCAGACGACACGGCGAAATGTCCTTACCGCGCAGGCGCATGGATTCATCTTCCCAGCTCTGTACTACCATCACCAGAATCGACATCCCGGTACCGATAGCCTCACCGGTCGATAGCGCACCGGATTCCGCGCGCAGCCAGCCGTCGGAACCGCGGTTAACTTCCACTTCCATCTCCAGATAGTTGCGGTAGTCCAGCAGCTCTTCACCGATGGTCTGCGGCGTACGCTGCCCCATATCAATCTGCGGATTGAGGCGCTGATACAGCTTCGCCAGCGCTTCCGAGAAGGTCAGACGATTGCTGTTAAACAGGTCCTGATGCTGTTCATGCTGTTCTGACAGCACGTCCAGCAGCATCGAGTGGGTTTCCCGCACGTTGACGTTCAGACGCACGCTGTTGACCTGGCCGAAGGAGACGCTCTGCAGCCCCTGGTTGAGCATACGAATACGGTTTTGCTCGCGCTGGATAGTCTTGCGGATAATATTGGCCACGCTGCGGGAGCTGATGGCCAGCTTCTGCTCGCGGTTGGTCAGCTCTTCCGTCAGACGGCTGAGTTCGATCTCCATCTGCTCAATCGCTTCCACCGGATCGTCGGTGCGGATGATATCCTGGCGAATACGCTCGCGCAGATGCTGATAAACGGCGACAAAGAACTGGATTTTACGCTCCGGGCGTTTCGGATCTTCAGAAATACGCAGTACATCGCGCAGGTGTTCGTTATCCGAGACCGCCAGACGCAGCGCGCCGAGCGCCTTATCCGACATCGAGCGCAGTTCATCTGCCGAAAGGTAGGCCAGCTCGCGACGATGCAGGCGACGCTCCACGCCGTTGTCTTTCACCAGGCGCATGACCGCACACCAGCCGGCTTTAGCGCTGACCACCTGTTCGCGCATTTCGCAATAATCGCGCTCCAGCTTGCGCAGCCTGCGGGTCAGGTTATCCATTTCCGCTTCGCAGAAGGTCAATGCTTTTTCGAGCTGGTTCCGCCGCGCGCGGTTGTTGCTGAGCTGAGCATGAAGCTCATCGCGGCGCAGACGAGCGCGCTCTTCGGCGCCGGCGTCGGCGCGCACGCCAATGTCCTGAAGCTCTTTATGCAGGTCGTTGAGCAGCTCTTTCTTGGTGTCGTAGGAGCTTTTCAGCGATGCCAGCACCTGGTTGTACTGATTGAGCTGCGCGGCGTGGGTACGCAGCGCTTCGCGGGTACGGGCGCGCTCCGCCTCAGCCTGCTCCAGACGCTGGCGCAGCTTCTCGTTCAGATCGCTATTACCGCTCAGCATCTCTGCGGAATCGGAGTAGCTAAAGTGGGCGCGACGCTGCACCACTTCGGTCAGCGCAAATGCCTGCTGACGCGCGTCGCGCTGAGTCTGCTGCGAATAGGCGTAATCTTCTTTCAGCTGTTCAAACTGCTCCGGGTCGCTTTGAAGCACGGAAACGATCGGCTCCAGTTTTGCCAGCTGATTCCCATGCTGCTGGACGAAGCGCGCGGCTTCCTGCGCTTCGTCAAGGCGTTCCTGGATCTCATCCACGCGATCGGCCAGCGAGTCATCGGCCAGCAGATTCAGACGCGGCAGCAGGCGGTTGAGTGCGGATACGCCCTCTTTTGCCTGCTCATACTGCACCCGGTTCTGCTGGTTATCGCTCTCATGGGCGGTCAGCGCCCGCTCCAGTTCGCCGCGACGCGTATTCAGTTTACGGATTTCTTCTTCCGGGTCGTCCTCAAAGGCCACCGCAAGATGGTTGCCGATAAAGCGGCTGAACGCCTGATGGAGGCGCTGGGTTTTCTGCACATCAAACGACAGGGTCGCAAAGCGCTCGGACAGGCTTTCGCGCTCGGCGTGCAGCGTTTCAACGCGGCTTTCACGCGCGGCGCGGCCAAACAGCGGCAGCGTCGGGAAGCGTGAATAGCGCCACTGACGATCGGCAATCTTAACGACCACCGCTTTTTCCAGCTCATCGACGCTGAATACGCTGTCATCAAACGACTGCGGATCGCCCTCGATCAGGTAGAGATCTTCGGGACAATCTTCGAGACCTTCCAGCTGATCGGCAATCAGCGACAGATCCGGTACCACAATGGCGTGGCGGGAAGGACCGTAGAGCGCGGAGTAATACGGCGCATCATCGAGGCTCACGTCATCGTAGATTTCCGACAGCAGTACGCCGCCAAAACGTTCCGCCAGCGCGTTCAGGCGCTGATCTTCCGAACCGCCCGGCTGGCTAAGACGCTCAATTTCATCGTCGATAGCGCGCTTGCGGGCCCCGACTTCATCGCGCTCCACGATAGCTTCGCGTTCACGCTCCAGCAGCTGCTGGAGATATTCGGTGACGTCCTGGCTTGACTCAAACTGCTCGCCGCTCTGCTCGCACAGCTGATTGAGGCTGTTCTGCGCCGCCAGCCAGATGGGCGCGCGGCGCATCAGCGTTTGCGTCCGCGACTGCAGCTGTTCCAGCTCCTGACGCAGGGTCATCCGCCGTTCGCTGGCGGTGGAAACGCTGTCGGAAAGGGATGCGATGCGGGCTTCCAGCTCCTGGTGCAGGGCTTCCAGCTCGTCGATATCGTAGCGTTTGCCCTGGCGCTTACAGAACTCATTGAGCTGGCGTTCGGCATCCTGCTGTTCACGCAGACGCTGTTCAAGCTCCGTCAGACGACTGCGCAGCCCGTGCGCCTGTTCGGCCTGATGACGTTGATTAACGCCTTCGCGCAGCAGCTCGCGCGCCACGTTCCAGGCTTCATTACGCGCCAGCGGGCCGTTGATCTCCACCACCAGCTGGTAAGCCTGTTCAAACTGGCTGTGCGCGGTTTGCGCCACGCTCATCTTCTGTTCCAGCGACAGCATTTTCTCCGTCGCTTCCTGCTCTTTCGCCTGGAAAGTTTCCAGCCACTCGTCGGCGCTCTCCGGCGTTAAATCCGGCAGATGGCAGAGGGCTTTTGCCCGCTCCAGCGCCTGCAGCGCCTGGGTGTACTGAATCGCGCGAGTCTGCTGCACGTCCAGCGCCTGCTGGTAGTCGGCAAGCTGGTTTTTCAGCTCATCCACTTCCAGCTCGGCGGCTTCGGCGCGGGCTTCGTTCTCTTCCTGCTGGTCAACCGCTTCCGCGACAACTTCATTTTGCTCTTCGAGGCGAATCTGCAGTTCATCAAGATCCGCTTCATAGCGCTCGATTTTTTCCTGCTGGCGCAGAGCGGTCTGCACCAGGTTCAGATGGTCGCTGGCGGCCTGATAATCGGCTTCCAGATCGCCTTCCGCGCCGTTATGTTCCTGCAGCTCGCGGGCCATATCGACGTGCTTATACTGTTCCGCCGCGAGCTGAGCGCGGGAGGTGAACAGATCGCGACGATACTCCAGCGCCTTGTCGAGATGAATGCGTCGCTCGTTAGCGTGACGCATATAGTCGGCGGCAACGTAGTTGGTGGCTTCGCTGATCAGATGCTTGAACAGGTCGCGGTCCGACTGCGTCACGCGGATAGCTTCCAGCGTCATGCGGTTTTCACGCAGCGCCGCTTCCATATCCTGGAACGCCTTACGCACGCCGCCGTTTTCCGGCAACAGGTAGTCGCGCAGCGAGCGGGTAATGGTGCTCGAAATACCGCCGTACAGCGAGGCTTCGATCAGGCGATAGTATTTGCTACGGTCCGAAGCCGAACGCAGGCGGCGAGCCACCACGCCCAGGTCGAACATCAGCGAGTGATACTCGGTAATAGAGTTAAACTGCTTGAACTGCACCCCTTCCATCGCTTCGAGCTTATCTTTCAGCTCGTTGAGCGTCACCACGCGCGCCTGGCGTTCGTTAAGGGTTTCGGTCAGCAGCTGAGTTGGCTGGATGGAGGTTGGCAGGCCCTGGATCGCAAAAGGCTTGATATCGACTTTACGATCGCGACCGGCGACCTGCTGTAGACGAACGCCGACCACCACGCGCTGGTGGCGGGAGTTGATCACGTCCAGCACGGAGTAGCAGACGCCAGCGCGCAGCTTACCGTGCAGGCCTTTATCGCGCGAGCCGCTGGTCGCCCCCGCTTCCGTGGTGTTACGAAAGTGCAGCAGCGTCAGGTCCGGGATCAGTGCGGTGACGAAGGCGGCCATGGTCGTGGATTTACCGGCACCGTTACCACCGGAAAGCGTGGTCACTAATTCATCGAGATCAAAAGTACGGGCAAAAAAACCGTTCCAGTTAACCAGCGTCAGCGAGCGAAACTTACCGCGTTCAATCATTACTCTTCCTCCCCGCTATCCGGCTGATTCTCTTCATTCTCATCATTAAGCTGCAGGCGATTTTCCAGCGCCATCGCTTCACCGTCGCGGATCATACGCAGCTGGGCTTCGCGCGGATCGTCACCGGCGCGCACGTCGGCGCCGAAGCGAAACACCGATTCGGTAATGCGGAATTTGCTGCTGTCATGGCCCATAAACCACACCATGCCGAGGCGGCGCAGGCGGTTGAGCGAAGCGCGCATTTTTTCCTGCAGCTTCTGGCGGTCAAGGTCGGACCCGGTAGAACGGTTATTGACCAGCTTGAGCAGCTTGGCTTCGTCTGCGAGGGTCAGCAGCTCGTCGTAAAGCTCCTGCTGAGTGAAGATGCCCTCGTTGGCCAGACGCTCCGGGCTGAGGTAGAGATAGCAGAGAATTTTACCCACCATCATATCCAGCTCGGAGAGCACCGAGCGCGGGATCAGCGTGGTCGACCGCGGGCGCAGATAGAAAAAACCCTCCGGCGCGCGAATCAGCTCGACGTTGTAGCGAGCATAAAACTCTTCCAGGTAATCCTGAAAATCCATTAAAAATGCGTGATTATCCAGCTCGTCAAGGCCGATATGACGGCCCGCGCGCAGGGCGCTATCCAGCGCCGGAAATAACGGATTAGCCAACGCTTGCGCCAGTTTAACCGGCATCACTTGTTCAATATTTGTCGATGACATGCGCCTGTACCTTGGCTCCGTAATCATTAATCGGCTGCCATTTTGCCGGCAGTCCGGTGAAATCTGCTTGCGCTACGCCCAAACGTACCGCCTGGTCGACCACAATACGCGCGACGTCAAAGTGGCGCGCGCGCGGATACTGCGACAGATATTCGCGTACCACCAGGCCAAGATCCAGCGGCAGTCCCTTCTCTTTATAGACCACCAGCTGTCCTTCAATCAGCGCCGCCAGCTGTTCGCGAATTTCGTTAAACTCTTCGTACTCCAGATCCGTTGGAAGTTCCCCGGTAACCTCTTCATCATGCAGCGCCATCTCTTCATCGCGCATATCAAGCAGACGATCGGCATTCGCATGGGTGAGCGCCCAGGGGGCGTCGAAGTAGGTTTGCACCGACTGACGCAAACGCTGTGCGAAGACGCGGTTTTTATCCATATCAATGGCGGTACGGATAAATTTATGCACGTGGCGATCGTAGCCGATCCACAGGTCAATCGCCTGCTGCCCCCAACTGACGATACGGTCCAGCTTGCTTTGCAGATCGAACACCAGACGATCGATAAAATTCAGATCGTCGCGCGCCATGGTCGAATCCTGGATACGCAGCAGGTTTGCCTGCAGCTTATCGCCCGCCGCGTCCAGGGTATCCTGCAGTTCCCGCAGGGTGCCGGACGTTTCCGACAGCAGCAGCTCGCAGCTGGAGATCGCCGCCCGCCAGTCTTTGTTCAGCAGCTGGGCAATATCATCTTTCACCAGCTGCTGCTGCTCATCCATGATTCGCTGAGTCAGGTCAATGCTGTCAAAGATTTCCGCTACCGAGTACTTCAGCGGAGCGAAAACGTTACGATGCCAGTGGAACTCATCGCCGCCCTCTTCTGCCGAGTCGGCGGCGCGCTTGAGTTCGCTGGCAACGATGGAGAGCTGCATCGACAGTCGCAGGGTGGAGAACTCGCGCTGGCGAATATAGTAGTCGGTGATCCCAATGCCCAGCGGCGTCAGGCGATAAATAGCGTTACCCTCGGTGATTTCGCTGGTAAAGCGGTTCAGCAGACGCTGGCGCACCATATCGTTAATAGCATTATTGGCGCGCTGGCTGATGGTTTCGCTGGTCTGCTCAAACGCATCACTCACGTGGCGGAACGCATCCACCAGTTCTCCCTCGGTCATTTCCCCTTCCATCCGCTCGCCGTTCAGCGTGGCAATCGCCAGCAGAAAAGAGAGTCTGTCGACCGGCAGCGAAATAGAAAAATCATTTTTCCTGGCCCAGGCAACCAGTTCGGGGACTGTCTGGGAAAATTCACTCATAGTTTATCCTTGCATCTGCGGCTTAAGCGCGGTGACGTGAATATAACGGCCTAAGCTAATATACGGCTCCTGGCGACAGTAGCGCGTTTCCAGCTCCAGCAGCGCCGCAAATTTATCGTGCTGTTGGTGTTTTTCACGCAGATAATCATGAAACACCCGCACGCCGGTCTTGCCGGTAATCTGCCAGCCAATCTCTTCCAGCCAGCCGTAAACCTGCTGCGGATCGCGCGGATAGTCCGGCGACAGCGTGCGTTTTTTCTTTTTCGGCATGCCGATTTGCACATAGTCGAGATTTCCGGCGACCATATTGTGCATCAACAGACCGTTAGCATTGTAGAACATCAGCGACAACGCGCCGCCGGGGCGCAGCATCGACCAAAGGGTACGTAACATCGCCTGTGGTTCGGCTATCCACTCCAGCACCGCATGAAACAGTATCAGATCGACCGGACTTTCCAAATGCTGCTCAATATCCTGAGCCGCGCATTGTACAAAATGCATGTTGTCGATCACACCTTTATCGGCAGCCGCCTGCCGGGCACGAGCCACCATTTCACCAGAGAGATCGCATAACGTGACGTGATGCCCCATTTCCGCCACTTTGATCGCCGTCTGCCCTTCGCCGCCGCCCGCGTCAAGAACTCGCAATGGCCCAGGCCCCAGCCGGTCCAGCAGCGGTTGCAGATCCTGCCAGAGGATCGCCTGCCGCAGCTGGCCTTTGGTGGTGCCGTATATATTGCGCGAAAACTTTTCAGCAATATCATCGAAATTACGATCCTGCACGGGTGACTCCACACGCCAACACAAAGCCGCTATTTTGTCATACCCGCGCGGAGAATGAAGCGATCTGTTGTAAGATCCGGGCATATCTTTGGTTATATGGTTAAAAAAGGAACCGTACGGCATGCTTTTTACGCTGAAAAAGGTTTTAGGCGGTATGATGCTGCCGCTTCCCCTGCTGCTGCTGCTCATTGCGTTCGGCATAGCCCTGCTGTGGTTTAGCCGTTTCCAGCGTACCGGCAAGCTCTGCGTCAGCCTCGGCTGGCTGCTGTTGCTGCTGTTGAGCCTGCAACCGGTCGCCGATAGCCTGCTCAAGCCAATTGAAGATAAGTACCCGACGTGGCGAGGTGAAAAGCGCGTGCAGTACGTGGTCGTGCTTGGCGGAGGCTACACCTGGAACCCGGACTGGGCGCCCAGTTCCAATCTCATCAATAATAGCCTGCCGCGGCTGACGGAGGGGATCCGCCTGTGGTATGAAAATCCGGGCTCGAAACTCATCTTTACCGGCGCAGCGGCAAAAACAAATCCGGTCAGTACGGCAGAAGCCGGGGCCAGAGTGGCAGAGAGCCTGGGCATACCGCGCAGCGAAATCCTTGTTCTGGATAAACCCAAAGATACCGAAGAGGAAGCCGCTGCGGTGAAGATGGCGATAGGCGATGCGCCGCTCCTGCTGGTCACCTCCGCCTCTCATCTGCCGCGGGCGATGATTTTCTTTCGCCGCGCCGGGCTAACTCCCCTGCCCGCGCCGGCCAACCAGCTGGCGATTGAGTCACCGCTTAACCCGTGGGAGCGGGCTATTCCTTCGCCCGTCTGGCTCATGCATAGCGATCGGGTGGGTTACGAAACGTTAGGCCGCATCTGGCAGTGGCTAAAAGGTTCTTCAGGCGAGCCAGGGCAGGATTGATTTTGCCGCCAGGTCAAACCGGACGCGGTCAAAGCGTCCGGTATTCACCAGATTATCCACTTCGTCCCACAGCAGATACAGCCAGCGCCGCCAGAGAAACGCTTCCGCCACCGGCGCCCGGCGCAGATAGTGCCACAGCAGCTCCTCTTCCTGACCGCTCTCGGCCAGACGGAAAAGCTCGTATTCCCGCGGCGCCCAGAGCATCATGCCCGGCCCCACCATCGCCAGCAGCTGATCGCTGCGCGGATCTTTAAGCATGCTGCGCAGCGTGAAGCTACCGTGTACCAGCACGCAGTTATCATTGAAACCTTTAAACAAATCCATAAGGCATTCGCGCGTGCGGAACAGGATGCGTTTGTCCTGCATCGTCAGGCCGGTATCCTGATAAAGATTCAGCGTACTCCATAGCACCTCCACGCGCTGGCGGTACCAGTAGGGCCAGAGATTTTCCTGAGTGCTATCGACCATCCCGACGCAGCCGCCGCTATCCTGACGATGCCAGGCCAGCAGCGCTTCCACGATCTGCTCCTGCAGCTGCTCCCAGCGCTCCGGCGTGCGGGCGGGGGCTTCAACCGAGACGCCGCGCAGTCGTTCAATCAGCAGTACATCGGGACCCGGATGCTCGTCGTGCGTCATCACGCCGTAGACAACCGGCATACGGACGGTGCCGCTTCGCGCCAGGGTTGATATCTTCCACGCCAGCTGACGCGCCACGCCCGGCGTCGTAAAGCTGCGCGCCAGCAGCGGCATTGGGTTTCCCTGCGCATCATATAGCGACCACAGCGCCGACGACGGTTTCTCGCTGACGCACTCCACGCGGCTTAGTTTTTCACCCAGCAGGTGGCTCAGCTCGGTACGCAACTGTTCCATTTCTGATTACCCCTATGAATACTACCGGTTTCATAATGAGCGCCTGGGCCGGGGTTGTCATCGGGTGAGATCAAAATTGACGTAAAAAAGTATGGAATAACGGCCTGGGGATATCCCCTCCTGGCGGAGGGGATGGGGGGATTAACGCAGCTCCGCGCGAACGCGCTCCAGATCTTCCGGCGTATCGACACCTGTACCGGGAACCACTTCCGCCACCGCGACATGGATTTTCTCGCCATACCACAGCACGCGCAGCTGCTCGAGCATCTCTATTTGCTCCAGCGGGCTCGGCGCCCAGCTCACATAGCGACGAATAAAACCGGCGCGATAGCCATAAATACCGATATGACGCAGCAGCGAATCACCGATAGCCTCGCGGGATTTAGCGAAACGATCGCGATCCCACGGAATGGTGGCGCGGGAAAAATAGAGCGCGTAGCCCTCAGCATCCATGACGACCTTCACCGCATTTGTATTAAACGCCTCTTCCGCATCGTGGATTGGCACCGCTAAGGTTGCCATACCACTGGTGCTGGCAGCCAGATTCTCGGCTACCTGGCGCACGATCGCGGGCGGGATCATCGGCTCATCGCCCTGAATATTCACAATGATGGTGTCATCGCTGAAGGCGCATTTTTCAACCACCTCGGCCAGGCGTTCGGTGCCTGACTGATGATCTTCACGGGTCATGCAGACTTCACCGCCGGCGGCTTCCACCGCGCGGGCCACGTCTGGATGGTCGGTAGCAACGATAATCCGCTCGGCCCCGGATTCGCGAGCGCGTTCCAGAACATGGACAATCATCGGCTTGCCGTTGATATCCTGGAGCGGTTTCCCTGGCAGGCGGGTAGAAGCAAAGCGCGCGGGGATAATAACCACGAAACTCATGACTGGCTCTCTTCTACAGGAAGCGGGCGGGCTTCGGTTTCCAGTAGTACGGGAATGCCTTCACGCAGCGGAAAAGCCAGGCGATCAAGTTTGCAGATCAGTTCTTGCTTATCCTGGCTGTAATACAGCTTACCGTTACAAACCGGACAGGCGATAATTTCAAGTAAACGGTGATCCATGATTCCTCCAGATGGACCGAATAGATTCTTCAGCAGCATATCACACGTGGGCTCAGGCAGCGTCAATTTCCCAACCCTGTTGCCGCCCGGCAAAAAGTTCCGCCGGCAGCTTCCCGCAGCTCACCCGCGTGGCGTCCTGCCAGAGGGCAAAATCATCAATGGCACGTTTTAGCCCGCTCTCCAGGCCCGACGTCACCTTGACGCCCTCCTCCAGCCACAGGGCGATAATTTCCAGAACGCCGGTTTTGCGGTGCATTTTGCTATCCATTCTGCCAACCAGTCTCCCCTGGTGCAGCAGCGGTAATACGAAATAGCCATACTGCCGTTTCGGCGCGGGCGTGTAGCACTCCAGGCGATAGGTAAAGTTAAACAGCTGTTCCGCTCGTTTGCGATCCCAGACTACCGGATCGAAAGGCGAAAGCACCGCGCTGCGGCTGGCGGCGAGCCTACCGCCGGGAGAAGACTCCAGCAGCGCCAGAGCATCACGGTGGAGCCACATTTCGCCCAGCGCTTCAACGTTAACCGGCACCACCAGCCCCTCCTCCTGCCAGCTCGCCAACAGTAGCGGCAGCGGGGGCTGACGCAGACGATAATAATCCGCCAGCCACTGCGCGCGAAAAATCCCCAGGCTGCGAGCACTACTACGTAACATCATGGCTTCAGCCTGCTCCTGAGAGAGCCCGTCGCGCTCATCGTCCCAGTCCGGCATGACCCGCTGCGTCAGATCGTAAACGCGCTGAAAATTACGCCGCTCGATAACCATCACTTCACCGGCGGTGAATAAGCCTTCAAGATGGCGCTTATGCGGTTTCCACTCCCACCATCCGCTGGCGCCTTTGCGCGGATGCTCGAAGTCGGCCGAGCGAACCGGGCCATTTTCGGCTATATGCGCCAACAGCGCCTGAATGCCCTCGGCGTGTTCGGTCATCCACGCTTTGTGATATTTCCAGCCCATTTTATCCGGCGTCAGCATGCGGTGACGCACCAGTGAAAAGTCGCTGCGCGGTAAAAAGCAGGCTTCGTGCGCCCAGTACTCCATCAGCTCGCCGGCGCGGAGCGCCTCGTCCAGCCAGCGCTGCGGATAGTGGCCGAGGCGGCTGAACAGCACCAGATAAGGACTGCGCGCAACAACGTTGATGGTATCGATTTGCAGCAGGGACATCTGCTTAATGGTCTGCAGAATATCCCCGGGCTTTGCGCGGCGACGGGGCTTTTTTAGCAGCCCCTGAGCGGCAAGGTGAAGATGGCGGGCTTCTTTAAGCGAGAGGGACAATACCGGCATGCAGCTTCTCCGTTAAGGGTTCCGGCGCAAGCGGTGATACGACGATTAGCGTTGCGCCAGGGTAACTAAGTCCGTGAGCAACCGCTGCGCGCGTTGGTCAGTCATTATCGCGTCGACCGGAAGATACCACCAGTTTGCCTGAGCAAATTCGCGACACTTCACAGCATCTTTTTCGGTCATCAGCAGGGTTTGCTGCGGCGTCGCCAGCGCGGCGACTGCGCTCTGCGCCAATGCCTGATGATCGGCTAAGGCGATGGTTTTTACCGGACTGACGCCGCAGCTTTCAAGGGTGGCGAAGAAGCGCGGCGGGTGGCCGATTCCGGCCATCGCCACCACGTTGTCCAACGCCGCCGCATCCCGGCGTTCGCCGGTCAGCAGATTTACCGCCTGCCCGGGGCGAAGCTGCATCGGGATCTCTCCCGGACGGGCGAGACCGCCGTTAACGATAACCGCATCCACGCTGCGTAAACGCGAAGCGCGCTCGCGCATGGGGCCGGCAGGCAGCCACCAGCCGTTGCCAAAACGGCGCACGCCGTCAATCACCACAATTTCTTTGTCGCGCGCCAGCTTATAGTGCTGCAGGCCATCATCTGTGACGATAAGCTGAAGATCGTGGGCGGCGAGCAGGGCCTGTACCGCATCGCTGCGTACCGGCGAGACGGCAACCGGCGCGCCGGTACGCTGGTAAATCAGCACCGGCTCATCGCCCGCTTCCGCTGTGGGGGTAGCCGTATTCAGCAGCAGCGGATAGCTCACCGCTTTACCGCCGTAGCCGCGTGAAACGACGCCAACGCGAATACCGCGCTGCTGGAGCTGTTCCACCAGCCAGACGACAACCGGCGTTTTACCATTACCGCCCGCGGTCAGATTACCCACCACCACCACCGGCACCGGCGCTCGCCAGGCTTTTTGCCAACCGAGTTTATAGCTCAGCCGTATCAACCCGCTCACCAGGCCATAGAGCCAGGAGAGCGGAAGCAGCAGCCGCCATAAGGGCGACTCACCGGACCAGATGCGTGCAATCATGCGCCGAACTGCATCTTATGCAGCTGGGCGTAAACGCCCTTGTGCTCAAGCAGGTCGGTATGGCTGCCGCGTTCAACGATCTGGCCATCTTCCACCACCACGATCTCGTCGGCCTGCTCAATCGTCGACAGACGGTGGGCAATCACCAGCGAGGTGCGGTTTTTCTGCAGTTCGTCCAGCGCCGCCTGAATAGCGCGTTCCGATTCGGTATCCAGCGCCGACGTGGCTTCGTCGAGGATCAGTATCGGGCTGTTACGCAGCAGGGCGCGAGCGATAGCGATACGCTGGCGCTGACCGCCGGAAAGCATAACGCCGTTTTCCCCGATAATCGTATCCAGGCCATTGTCCATTTTGTTGATAAAGTCCATGGCATAAGCCATACGAGCGGCTTCTTCTATCTGCTCGCGGCTGTACTCTTCGGTACGCGCGTAGGCGATGTTATTCGCTACGGTATCGTTAAAGAGATGAACGTTTTGCGACACCAGCGCAACCTGATCGCGCAGGGAGCTCAGGGTGTATTCACGCAGGTCGTGGCCGTCCAGTAAGATCTGCCCATCATCGACATCGTAGAAACGCGTAATCAGGCTGGCGATGGTCGACTTACCCGAACCCGAGCGCCCTACCAGCGCCACGGTTTTCCCTTCCGGAATATTCAGGTCTATATTGCGCAGCGCGGCGACTTCACGTCCCGGGTATCTGAAGGTGACGTTTTTAAATTCGAGGTTGCCCTTCGCGCGTTCGATAACCCGCGTGCCTTCATCTTTCTCCTGCTCGGAGTCAAGGATAGCGAAAAGCGTCTGGCAAGCGGCCATCCCGCGCTGGAACTGCGCGTTGACGTTAGTCAGTGATTTCAGCGGACGCATCAGGGCGATCATTGAAGAGAAGACAACGGTGATGGTACCCGCCGTCAGCGTCTCCATTACGCTCGGGAAGCTGGCAGCATAAAGCACGAAAGCCAGGGCCAGAGAGGCGATCAGCTGAATAATCGGGTCAGAAATTGACGACGCAGAGACCATTTTCATCCCCTGCAGGCGCATTTTATTGCTGACTTTATCAAAACGTTTGGTTTCGACGGCCTGACCGCCAAACATCAGCACTTCTTTATGCCCTTTCAGCATCTGCTCTGCGCTGGTCGTTACCTGGCCCATGGTGTTCTGCATATTCTTGCTGATATTACGAAAACGCTTCGAGACCACGCGAATCGCAATAGACACGATCGGCGCCAGCACGATCAGAATCAATGACAGCTGCCAGCTGTAATAAAACATCATCGCGAAGAGGCCAATAATCGACGCGCCTTCGCGCACAACGGTAATCAGCGCGCTGGAGGAAGAAGACGCGACCTGCTCGGAATCATAGGTAATACGCGATAGCAGCGTCCCGGTGGACTGTTTGTCAAAGAAGGCAACCGGCATCCCCATCATGTGGCTGAATAAACGACGGCGCATCGTCATCACGACCTTGCCGGAAACCCAGGAGATACAGTAGCTCGAAACGTAGCTGGTAATGCCGCGCAGAACCATCAACCCGATCACCACCAGCGGCATCCATATCAGCACCGAGCGATCCGTTTTACCAAAACCATCATCCAATAACGGTTTAAGAAGCGATAGCATGAAGGTATCACTAGCCGCGTTAAGCACTAACGCTACCGCTGCCACGATTAGCCCGGGTTTAAACGGCGCTATAATCGGCCAGAGTCGGCGGAAGGTCTGCCACGTGGAGAGATCTTTATCGTTCTGCATTCAATAAACCAGCTTGTGTTGAAATAGCCGCATATTCTACCCGTTCTACGCCTTCCCGCCAAACCACTGATGATACCATCGCGGTAAAACTTGATCCCGTAAGCCATGGATTTGCCAGCTATCCGGAGAAAAAACCACCGTAATTTGCCCCTGATGCGGCGTGTCGAACCACTGATAACTCTGTTTTCGGTAGCGCTGAATCACTTTGGTTGATGGCATGCGCCATGCGTTATAGCGCGAAGCGGAAGCCAGCGCCGCTTCTCCGCCAACGCTACGCAGCAGGGCGATTCCCGACGAGGTATTACTGCCGTGGTGGGGGACCTGGATAAGTGTAGACGTAAGATGCTGCCAGTAGCGGCTAATCATCGCCCGTTCCGCGGGCGTTTCGATATCCCCGGTCAGCAGAATACTGTGTTTACCGTCATCAATACGCACCACGCACGAGCGATTATTCCCCTGCGCTGTCGCTCCGGGCAGCGGCCAGAGCGCGCGAAAGGTTAAACCCCGCCACTGCCAGGTTTCTCCGCGCTGGCAGGCTAAATGACCCGCCCAGCCTAAAGGGCTTCGCACCCATATCCGGGGCCACGCCTTTAACACCGAATTTAGCCCGCCGCGGTGATCGAGATGCTCGTGGCTGAGAACGATGCCTTCAAGCTGCAAATGATGCCAGCGTAGCCAGGGAATAATGATCTGCTGACCGCTGTCTCCCTCGGGCCAGGCCAGGCCGGTATCATAGAGAAGCGCCGCGCCCTCGCGTTCAATCACCATTGCCAGCCCCTGCCCGACATCCAGCATGGTGACTCGCCATTCGTTAGCAGCCGTACTCCGCCAGAAGGGCCAGCTCAATAGCCCGAGAAATGCTAAACAAAACGCGGGCAACGTGCGCCACGCATGAAAACGCCAGACGATTAACGCCAGCCACGGCAGCAAGCTTATCCCAAGCCAGCGCGCATCCAGCGCCAGCCAGCCGGGCGGCAGCTGTCGTAAGAACCAGAATAGCGCGGCCAGAACACGGTCCGCCGATTGCCAGACCGCCATCTCAATGATAAACGGCGCGCAGAGGTGTAAAAACATCGCGGTCAGAATTAGCGGGACAACGACAAAGGTCACCAGCGGTACGGCAATCAAGTTGGCCAGCACGGACGTCAGGCTGATGCCGTGAAAAAGTGCGATCTGTAGAGGAGCAAGTAAAAACATTAAACCGATCTGCAGATGACATAACGCGAGGCTTTGACGCAGTAGCCCGCTCCTTTTGCCGCCCGGCATCGGCGCCAGCTGATACCAGAAGATAAGCGCCGCAACGGCAAACGCGGAGAGCCAGAGGCTTTCGGACAACACCGCCAGCGGATCGGCAAACAGCATTGCGCCAATGCAGCAGACCCATAGCTGCCATGGCGACCAGCGTTTTCCGGATAGCCGCAGCGCGCAGCCGGCGGCCAGCGCGACGCAGGTGCGCAACGCGGGTGGCTGCATGCCGGTCAGCCCGGCGTAAAAAATCGCGCTCGCCAGGCCAACGAGCAGCGGCGCCCGCCAGCCAAGCCAGCGGCACGGGAGAAAAAACTGCACACCTCTGAGCAGCAACCAGCCCAGTGAAGCCCCTAGCGCGATATGTAAGCCAGAAATCGCCATCAGGTGCGATGTCCCGGTTTCCTGCATCAGGGTCTTTATCTCGCGCGGTATTGCCAGACGCTCCCCCATGCCTAACCCTAGCATCACTGATTGCCACGGCAACGCGTTCAGCGTTTGATTCAGCGAAGCAAGATAACGCGCCCGCAAACTACAGGTCCGTACCCGAACGTCAGCGGTGATAAAGCGTCCGGTTAACGGACGATGCTGCGACAATGCATGACGCTGGCTATCAAACCCGCCATCGTTGAGCTGTCCGTGTACCGGACGCGCGCGCAGCGTCATCGCCCAAACCTGACCTGCGCAGGGCGTTTCTGGCAGGTAGCTACCGTAGAGGCTAATCCCTGGCGCAGGAAACAGCCGTCGCCCATCCAGACGGATAATCTTCCCCTGATGCGTTGTCTGCCCGTCCGTTGCGGTTAGCTCAACGTCAACCTGGCGATTCCTGTCCGTTAACCTCTCCGTCGGCCACAGCACCTCGCCTGCGCTGAGGGCTCCCCAGGCAAAAAACAGCGTTATCAATGCCGCGTATTGCGCAGTTGTGCGTCGACATTGCGCAATGAGTAGCGCCAGGGCCATGAGCCCCCAGATAACCCACCGCCCGGGCAGCACTGGCAGCCAGAGCAGCGGCAGAATACCGATAATCACACAGCCGGCAAGTTGTGGTAAACGCATTAGCACCTCCCTGTCAGAGGGAGTGTTACGCTAAACGGGGGGAGTGTCGCCAGGCAAGGAAAGGAACTGCGTCGCGCCATCCGCAAAATCTACCGCGTTAACGCAACAGAACCCGCGTTTTGCGAGGTCACTTCAAAGAGAGATTTAAAGGCATAAAAAAAGCACCCGAAGGTGCTTTTTTAACGTTTAAGTATGTTGTCGCCGATCGGCGAAACTTACTCTTCGTAAATATTGGCGCGGTCGCGTAATTCTTTGCCCGGCTTAAAGTGGGGAACGTATTTACCTTCCAGTTCAACTTTATCGCCAGTCTTTGGGTTACGCCCGGTGCGGGGTGCTCGATAATGCAGAGAGAAGCTGCCGAAACCGCGGATTTCAATGCGCTCGCCTTGAGCAAGCGTTGAGGCCATATGCTCCAGCATTTCTTTAACAGCATCTTCCACTGCTTTCGCAGGAATGTGAGATTGCTGGCTGGCAAGTCTTTCTATCAATTCTGACTTGGTCATTATTCCTCCGGTTTCCTTCAAGGCAAAATTAGCTAACAGCTTAAACAAGGGCGGCCGTAGCCGCCCTTTGTGCTTGATTACAGGACGAATCCTGCAATCTGTCAAGTAAACTCGTCGTAATTCAGGTTGTTGTAACCCGAAAGACTAAGATTACTCGCCTTTAGCTGCTTTGAAAGCTTCAGCCATTGCGTTGTTGGAGAAGTTTGCATCTTCCTGTTTGTTAACAGTTGCGATTGCATCTTTCTCGTCAGCTTCGTCTTTCGCACGAACAGACAGGCTGATTGCGCGGTTTTTACGATCAACGCCGGTGAATTTAGCTTCAACGTCGTCGCCAACGCTCAGAACCAGAGTTGCATCTTCAACGCGGTCACGGGAAGCTTCAGAAGCGCGCAGGTAACCTTCAACGCCGTCAGCCAGCTCTACGGTTGCGCCTTTAGCGTCAACTGCAGTGACTTTACCGTTTACGATTGCGCCTTTCTTGTTCAGTGCAACCCAGTTGTTGAACGGATCTTCTGCAAGCTGTTTAACGCCCAGAGAGATACGCTCGCGCTCTGCGTCAACCTGCAGAACAACTGCTGCGATTTCGTCGCCTTTTTTGTATTCACGAACTGCTTCTTCGCCTGCAACGTTCCAGGAGATGTCAGACAGGTGAACCAGGCCATCGATGCCGCCGTCCAGGCCGATGAAGATACCGAAGTCAGTGATAGACTTGATTTTACCTTCAACACGGTCGCCCTTGTTGTGGGTTTCCGCGAACTGCTGCCATGGGTTGTTTTTGCACTGCTTCAGGCCCAGGGAGATACGGCGACGTTCTTCGTCGATATCCAGAACCATAACTTCCACTACATCGCCAACGTTAACAACTTTGGACGGGTGGATGTTTTTGTTGGTCCAGTCCATTTCGGAAACGTGAACCAGGCCTTCAACGCCTTCTTCGATTTCAACGAAGCAGCCGTAGTCGGTCAGGTTGGTCACGCGACCGGTCAGTTTGGTACCTTCCGGATAACGCTTAGCGATAGCTACCCACGGATCTTCGCCCAGCTGTTTCAGGCCAAGAGATACACGAGTACGTTCGCGGTCGAACTTCAGCACTTTAACAGTGATTTCGTCGCCAACGTTTACGATTTCGCTCGGATGCTTAACGCGTTTCCATGCCATATCGGTAATGTGCAGCAGGCCGTCAACGCCGCCCAGATCAACGAATGCACCGTAGTCAGTGAGGTTCTTGACGATACCTTTAACTTCCATGCCTTCCTGCAGGTTTTCCAGCAGCTGATCGCGCTCTGCGCTGTTTTCGGATTCGATAACGGCACGACGAGAAACAACAACGTTGTTACGTTTCTGGTCCAGCTTGATGACTTTGAATTCAAGCTCTTTGCCTTCCAGGTGCAGCGTATCGCGCACCGGACGAACGTCTACCAGGGAGCCCGGCAGGAACGCACGAATACCATTCAGCTCAACAGTGAAGCCACCTTTAACTTTGCCGTTGATAATACCGACTACAGTTTCAGCGTCTTCGTAAGCTTTTTCCAGCGTGATCCAAGCTTCGTGACGTTTAGCTTTCTCACGGGACAGCAGGGTTTCACCGAAGCCGTCTTCTACTGCATCCAGAGCAACGTCAACTTCGTCACCAACCTGGATTTCCAGCTCGCCCTGGGCGTTTTTGAACTGCTCTGCCGGAATGGCAGACTCAGATTTCAGACCGGCGTCAACCAGTACTACGTCTTTGTCGATAGCAACAACAACACCACGAACGATGGAACCCGGACGGGTTTCGATTGTTTTTAAGGATTCTTCAAATAGTTGAGCAAAAGATTCAGTCATGTTTAATCTTCAGGTTTCATATTTAACGTCCACCTGGCTCCATGCCGGATGGGGTTGTTTAACATACCCGCTAACACTCCATTGCTGCGGGGGTACTGCTATAATTCGGAGGCTGTTGTGCTTTATCGATAAGACGATTAAGCGGAAGCCAGTTTTTCGCGCGCATAGTGTAGCGCTTTTTCAATCACTTGCTCAATGTTTAGTTCTGTTGAATCAAGAACCAAAGCATCGGCAGCCGGGATCAGCGGCGCGACTGTACGATTGCGGTCGCGATCGTCGCGCTCTTTTATCTCGGATAAAAGGCGATCAAAGTTAACACTAAAGCCCTTCTCCTGCAACTGAAGCATGCGGCGATGAGCACGTTCCTCCGCGGAGGCGTCAAGGAAAATTTTCACCTGCGCATCAGGGAATACGACGGTGCCCATATCGCGTCCGTCGGCGATCAGGCCTGGCAATTCGCGAAAGGCCCGCTGGCGGCGCAGCAACGCTTCACGCACGCGGGGAAAAGCCGCCACTTTAGAGGCCGTGTTGGCTACATCCTGAGTGCGAATCTCAGCGCTAACGTCCTCCCCCTCCAGTACCACTTCCAGGCTACCGTTAGTGGAGACAAACCGAACATCCAGGTGCGCAGCCAGCGGCACCAGCGCCTCTTCGGATTCAACATCCACATGATGATGTAGCGCAGCGAGAGCAAGCACGCGATAAATCGCCCCAGAGTCGAGCAGATGCCAGCCCAGCGTTTCTGCCATTGCCTTGCATAAGGTGCCTTTGCCCGCACCGCCAGGCCCATCAATGGTGATTACCGGAACTGTTGCCGTCATCTTTTTCTCCTTCAGCAAGGCGCATCAATATATAAACGCCGCGCATTATACGCATCTCTTCGACGGAAAGTGAGCATTGCTTGTAAATTACGGATAACAGGAAATCTCCTGTGGAAGAATTGTGCAATTATAGCGGGCTGACAGAGCAACAGCCCGGAAGATGATGCCGTTTTACCGTTAATCTGCGGCGATGCCAGCGCGAATGTACTGCGCCAGGGCTTGCCGGTTTAACACGCGGGCATAAAAAAACGCCGACACGATGGCCGGCGTTTTTACCTTAAACGCGCGTTATTCAGGCCAGCGTACTGATTCGCGCCAGCTGCTCAAAGTAGTCCGGGAACGTTTTCGCCGTACACTTCGGATCAAGGATGGTGACCGGCGTATCGGAAAGCGCCACCAGCGAGAAGCACATTGCCATACGATGGTCGTTATAGGTGCCGATCTCAGCAAACTGGAGCTTCGCGGGCGGAGTAATGCGGATGTAATCCTCCCCCTCTTCCACCTCTGCCCCCACTTTACGCAGCTCCGTGGCCATCGCAAACAGACGATCGGTCTCTTTGACACGCCAGTTATAGATGTTGCGCAGCGTCGTGGTGCCCTTCGCAAACAGGGCCGCCGTGGCGATAGTCATCGCCGCATCCGGAATATGATTCATATCCATATCGATGGCGTTCAGTTCACCATGGGTGCAGGCAATGAAGTCATCGCCCCAGGTGACGGTTGCGCCCATTTTTTCCAGCACATCGGCAAAACGGATATCGCCCTGGACGCTGTTGCGGCCAATACCGGTGACTTTCACCGTTCCGCCCTTAATTGCGCCGGCAGCGAGGAAGTAGGATGCCGAGGAGGCATCGCCTTCAACCAGGTAGTCCCCCGGCGAGCGGTAGTGTTGATTGCCGCGTACGATAAAACGCTGGTAAGACTGATTTTCAACCTCAACGCCAAAGGTTTTCATCAGGTGCAGCGTAATATCAATATAAGGTTTGGAAACCAGATCGCCTTTAATCGCGATGACGGTATCCTGAGGCGCCAGCGGGGCGGTCATCAGGAGCGCGGTCAGAAACTGGCTGGAAACGCTGCCGTCCACTTCAACCTGGCCGCCGCTGAAACCGCCGCGCAGGCGCAGCGGCGGGTAGTTTTCCTGCTCCAGGTAATCAATCTGCGCCCCGCCCTGACGCAGCGCGTCAACCAGGTGGCCAATCGGCCGCTCTTTCATTCGCGGCTCGCCGGTCAGCACAATATCGTTACGGCCTAAACATAACGCCGCCGCCAGCGGACGCATCGCCGTTCCGGCATTACCGAGGAACAGTTCTAATGCTTCAGCCGCCTGCAGAGGGCCGCCGTTGCCGGTGACTTCACAGCGGGTACGATCGGAAGACAGGGTGTAATGAACTCCCAGCGCGCTCAGGGCATTCAGCATGTGGCGTACATCGTCGCTATCCAGCAGGTTGGTCAGCACCGTCGTGCCGCGGGCCAAAGCCGCCAGCAGCAAGGCACGGTTAGAGACACTCTTGGACCCGGGCAGGTTAATCGTGCCATCTACGCGTGCGATGGGTTGTAACGTCAGGGATTCCATTAAACTCAACTCTCAAACAAACAGAATAAAAACCCCGCAGACCGGCTGCGGGGATGAAAAAACGCGGCGACGATTAACCGTGACGGCGTTCGAAGTCCTGCATAAAGTCGGTCAGCGCCTTCACGCCCGCCAGCGGCATGGCGTTATAAATGGAAGCGCGCATGCCGCCCACGACGCGGTGGCCCTTCAGCGCATGCAGACCTGCGGCAAAGGACTCTTCGAGGAACAGTTTATCAAGCGCGCTGTCCGCCAGCTGGAACGGCACGTTCATGCGCGAGCGGTTCGCCGCAGCGACATCGTTGCGATAGAAACCGCTGTTATCGATGGTGCTATACAGCAGGTCGGCTTTCTGCTGGTTGATTTTATCCATAGCGGCAACGCCGCCCTGCTCTTTCAGCCATTTAAACACCAGACCTGACAGGTACCAGGCAAACGTCGGCGGCGTGTTAAACATGGAGTCATTGGCGGACAGGATGGAGTAATCAAGAATCGACGGGCAGGCTACGCTGGCTTTACCCAGCAGATCTTCGCGCACAATAATCAGCGTCAGACCTGCGGGACCGATGTTTTTCTGCGCGCCCGCGTAGATCACGCCATAGCGGCTGACGTCAATTTCACGGGATAAAATCGTCGATGACAAATCCGCCGTGACGACCACATCGTCGCCAAAGTTTGGCGCTTCTTCAATGGCAATACCGTCAATGGTTTCGTTCGGGCAGTAGTGCAGGTAGGCCGCGCCAGGGGTCAGCTGCCATTCGCTCATCGGCTTAACCGCGCGCAGGCCGTCAACGGTGATTTTGGCGTCGATCACGTTCGGCGTGCAGTATTTATGCGCTTCTTTTACCGCGCTGGCCGCCCAGTAGCCGGCATCGACGTAGTCGGCAACGGTTTTATCGCCAAGAAGGTTCAGCGGGATACCGGCAAACTGCCCGCGACCGCCGCCGTGGCAGAATAAAACTTTATAGTTGGAAGGAATATTGAGCAGGGAGCGAAAATCCTGTTCCGCTTCTTCAGCCACCTTAATGAACTCTTTACCACGGTGGCTGATTTCCATCACCGACGTCCCCAAACCGTTCCAGTCGCACAGTTCCTTTTGTGCCAGTTTGAGTACTTCCGCCGGCAGCATTGCCGGGCCTGAACTGAAGTTATAGACCTGAGCCATTTCCCCTCACCACTTGCTATGTTATTTACCCGCGAACCGTCGCGGGCATAAGTTATTCCTGTGGCTATCGGTTTTATCATTCAGTGACACGCACCGCAATGGCTAAAACTGAGCGTCGGGGAAATGCGGCCTCGCTCACACAAAAGAATCTGCCAGCTTGACGTCATAAAACCGACATAATTGCTGTCAGGTGACTCTTTTTGCCCGGCTGACCTTCGACCATTCTGCATTTGCGCAGCGAGGGCATAATTGTTTATCCCCGGCTCGTAGCGTAAGGATTGCGCTACAGCGAACGCAGGCATACTCGTCGTCCCGGGGTATCGTGGTAAAACGATCGGTAAAGCGGGAAGGAAGAATGGAGAGTCCGGCTTTAACATCGTCATCCTCATAGAAATAGAGGCTGATCTGGCCGTTGGTTTCCAGAATAGCCAGCCGCACCTGCCCCAGTTGCTCAACCCCGCTGATTCGCAGCTCCATAAAAAACTCAAATTCGGTCATATTTTCCGCCTGCAGTTTCTCCCAGGCCAGCTCGCCGTTTTCCACAACAATAATCGGCTTACCCTCCAGCAGATCCTCCAGTTTTTCGCTATGCCCCATCAGCCACATAATCAATCGGTACAGCAGGGCCAGAGTGATAAAAACCGCCAGTACCGGCAGCATCGGAACGTCATCATAGAATGCGACGTCGCCCGCGGCCGAACCGAGGGTCAAAATGATGAGCACTTCGAACAGTGACATCTGACGAACGCCCCGCCGCCCGGTTATCTTGAGAAAAATAAATACCAGTACGAAGGTGTAGAGGCTCCGTAATGCCACCTCGGCCAGAAATTCCACGGGCACTTTATCCAGTGCCATACGATGCCAGTCAAATGTCTTCATGATTAACGCCTGAACAGTTATTGAGTGACATAAGCATAGCCAGACGATGGAGATAGCACCCGTCATCTAAAACCCGTATCATTGCGCGCTTTACGTACGATAAAAGTGACTGCCATGACTCAAACATTTATTCCCGGCAAAGATGCCGCCCTGGAAGATTCCATCGCTCGCTTCCAGCAGAAGTTGCACGACCTCGGATTCGATATTGAAGAGGCCTCATGGCTCAACCCGGTTCCGCACGTTTGGTCAGTGCATATCCGCGATAAAGAGTGCGCCCTGTGCTTCACCAACGGCAAAGGCGCCACCAAAAAAGCCGCGCTGGCCTCCGCGCTCGGAGAGTACTTTGAGCGCCTCTCGACCAACTATTTCTTTGCCGACTTCTGGCTGGGCGAGACTATCGCCAACGGTCCCTTCGTTCACTATCCGAATGAAAAATGGTTCCCGTTAACCGACGATGACGAAGTACCGGAAGGCCTGCTGGATACCCGCCTGCGCGCGTTCTACGATCCTGACGATCAGTTAACCGCCAGCATGCTGGTCGATCTGCAGTCAGGGAATGACGATCGCGGCGTCTGCGGTCTGCCGTTCACCCGCCAGTCTGATGGTGAAACGGTCTATATTCCGATGAATATTGTCGGCAACCTGTACGTTTCTAACGGGATGTCCGCGGGCAACACCCGCAACGAAGCCCGCGTTCAGGGCCTCTCAGAAGTGTTCGAACGGCATATTAAAAACCGCATTATCGCCGAAAGCATCAGTCTGCCGGAGATCCCGGCGGAGGTGATGGCGCGCTATCCGGGCGTAGTTGAATCGATCAATAAGCTGGAGGCCGAAGGTTTCCCGATTTTCGCTTATGACGGTTCGCTCGGCGGCAAATATCCGGTTATCTGCGTCGTGCTGTTTAACCCAGCTAACGGCACCTGTTTCGCCTCTTTCGGCGCGCATCCCGATTTCGGCGTGGCGCTGGAACGTACCGTTACCGAACTGCTCCAGGGCCGCAGCCTGAAAGATCTCGACGTCTTCACGCCGCCCACCTTCGACGATGAAGAAGTTGCCGAACATGCGAACCTTGAAACGCACTTTATCGATTCCAGCGGCCTGATCTCCTGGGATATGTTTAAGCAGGATGCCGACTACCCGTTCGTGGACTGGAGCTTCTCCGGAACCACGGAGGAAGAGTTCGCCACCCTGATGGCTATCTTTAAACAAGAAGATAAAGAAGTTTACATCGCCGATTACGAACACCTGAGCGTCTACGCCTGCCGAATCATTGTCCCGGGCATGTCTGATATTTATCCGGCGGAAGACCTCTGGCTGGCAAATAACAGCATGGGCGCGCCTCTGCGGGAAACGATTCTTTCCCTGCCGGAAAGCGAGTGGGAAAAAGAAGATTATCTGGCGCTTATCGAACAAATGGATGATGAAGGCCTTGATGACTTCACCCGCGTGCGCGAACTGCTGGGTCTGGCGACCGGCAAAGACAACGGCTGGTATACGCTGCGCATTGGCGAGCTGAAAGCCATGCTCGCGCTGGCGGGCGGCGATCTCGAGCAGGCGCTAATCTGGACCGAGTGGACCATGGAGTTCAACGCTTCAATCTTTAGCGCCGAGCGCGCTAATTACTACCGCTGCCTGCAAACCCTGCTGCTGCTGAGCCAGGAAGAGGAGCGCCAGCCGCTGCAGTATCTGAACGCTTTTGTACGCATGTACGGCGCCGATGCCGTAGAAGCCGCCAGCGCCGCGCTGAGCGGAGAAGCGCCGTTCTACGGCCTGCAGGCAGTAGACAGCGACCTGCTCGCGTTCCCGGCTCATCAGTCGCTGCTGAAAGCCTACGAAAAGCTGCAGCGCGCAAAAGCAGCATTCTGGGGTAAATAAGCGCGCTTTACTGCCTGAATAACCCTATGATGGGGGCCGGCGAAGGCCCCCATTTTTATGTTTTCCGCAACCCCAAAGCCCGATTGTAGCCATAAAGTTAATTAGTGGTGAGAAATAATAAAATCCCACCGCAAATATTGTTAATTTTAATAAAAATACCCCATTTTAATTAACCGAAAAACGGGGGTAAAATGAAAATAATCAACATTATTTGTAAATTTTAAAATTTATTTTTTTATTAAAAAACAACAATTTAAACCAACATTAAGGCAAATCCACACACTCAAAAGGCCTATAGTTCCGGTAGGATATGATCTACATCAAATTCCCTTCTATAATGCTTTGTTAGTATCTCACCGCCAACTTACATAAAGAGAGAGTTAGTGTGAAAGCTGACAACCCTTTTGATCTTTTACTCCCTGCTGCCATGGCGAAAGTCGCCGAAGAAGCGGGTGTCTATAAAGCGACAAAACATCCGATAAAGACGTTTTATCTGGCGATCACCGCAGGTGTCTTCATCTCTATCGCTTTTGTTTTCTATATTACCGCGACAACCGGCACGGCCGGGATGCCATTCGGGGTTGCCAAACTGATTGGAGGCATCTGCTTCTCACTAGGTTTGATTCTCTGCGTTATTTGCGGTGCCGACCTGTTTACCTCAACCGTTCTTATCGTTGTCGCGAAAGCCAGCGGAAGAATCACATGGGGTCAACTGGCGAAAAACTGGCTCAACGTCTATGTTGGTAACCTGATTGGTTGCTTACTCTTTGTATTGCTGATGTGGCTTTCAGGCGAATATATGACTGCCAACGGTCAATGGGGACTTAACGTTCTGCAAACCGCCGACCACAAAATGCACCATACTTTTGTTGAAGCCGTGTGCCTGGGTATCCTGGCAAACCTGATGGTCTGCCTTGCGGTATGGATGAGCTACTCCGGCCGCAGCCTGATGGATAAAGCCATGATTATGGTTTTACCGGTGGCAATGTTTGTTGCCAGCGGGTTTGAGCATAGTATCGCGAACATGTTTATGATCCCGCTGGGTATCGTTATCCGCGACTTTGCAAGCCCGGAATTCTGGACCGCTGTCGGTTCAACTCCGGAAAGTTTCTCTCACCTGACCGTCATGAACTTCATCACTGATAACCTGATTCCGGTAACTATCGGGAACATCATCGGCGGTGGTCTGCTGGTTGGGTTGACATACTGGGTCATTTACCTGCGTGGCGACGACCATCACTAAGGGTTGTTTCAGGCAGTAAATAAAAAATCCACTTAAGAAGGTAGGTGTTACATGTCCGAGCTTAATGAAAAGTTAGCCACAGCCTGGGAAGGTTTTGCGAAAGGTGACTGGCAGAACGAAGTCAACGTCCGCGACTTCATCCAGAAAAACTATACCCCGTACGAAGGTGACGAGTCCTTCCTGGCTGGCGCAACTGACGCGACCACCAAGCTGTGGGACACCGTAATGGAAGGCGTTAAACAGGAAAACCGCACTCACGCGCCTGTTGATTTTGATACTTCCCTTGCATCCACCATCACTTCTCATGACGCTGGCTACATCGAGAAAGGTCTCGAGAAAATCGTTGGTCTGCAGACTGAAGCTCCGCTGAAACGCGCGATTATCCCGTTCGGCGGCATCAAAATGGTAGAAGGTTCCTGCAAAGCGTACAATCGCGAGCTGGACCCGATGCTGAAGAAAATCTTCACTGAATACCGCAAAACTCACAACCAGGGCGTGTTTGACGTTTACACCAAAGACATCCTGAACTGCCGTAAATCTGGCGTTCTGACCGGTCTGCCGGATGCCTATGGCCGTGGTCGTATCATCGGTGACTACCGTCGCGTTGCGCTGTACGGTATCGACTTCCTGATGAAAGACAAATACGCTCAGTTCGTCTCTCTGCAAGAGAAACTGGAAAACGGCGAAGATCTGGAAGGAACTATTCGTCTGCGCGAAGAAATCTCTGAACAGCACCGTGCGCTGGGTCAGATCAAAGAAATGGCGGCAAAATACGGCTGCGATATCTCTGGTCCGGCAACCACCGCTCAGGAAGCTATCCAGTGGACCTACTTCGGCTACCTGGCTGCCGTTAAATCTCAGAACGGCGCGGCAATGTCCTTCGGTCGTACCTCCAGCTTCCTGGACATCTTCATCGAACGTGACCTGAAAGCCGGTAAAATCACCGAGCAAGACGCACAGGAAATGATTGACCACCTGGTCATGAAACTGCGTATGGTTCGTTTCCTGCGTACCCCTGAATATGATGAACTGTTCTCTGGCGACCCGATTTGGGCAACCGAATCTATCGGCGGTATGGGCGTTGACGGCCGTACTCTGGTCACCAAAAACAGCTTCCGTTTCCTGAACACCCTGTACACCATGGGGCCGTCTCCGGAGCCGAACATCACCATTCTGTGGTCTGAAAAACTGCCGCTGAGCTTCAAAAAATACGCCGCGAAAGTGTCCATCGATACCTCTTCTCTGCAGTACGAGAACGATGACCTGATGCGTCCTGACTTCAACAACGATGACTACGCTATCGCTTGCTGCGTAAGCCCGATGGTTGTTGGTAAGCAAATGCAGTTCTTCGGCGCGCGTGCTAACCTGGCGAAAACCATGCTGTACGCAATCAACGGCGGCGTTGATGAAAAACTGAAAATGCAGGTTGGTCCTAAATCTGAACCGATCAAAGGCGACGTTCTGAACTTCGACGAAGTGATGGACCGCATGGATCACTTCATGGACTGGCTGGCTAAACAGTACGTCACTGCGCTGAACATCATCCACTACATGCACGACAAGTACAGCTACGAAGCTTCCCTGATGGCGCTGCACGACCGTGATGTTATCCGCACCATGGCATGTGGTATCGCAGGTCTGTCCGTTGCGGCTGACTCCCTGTCTGCAATCAAATATGCGAAAGTTAAACCGATTCGTGACGAAAACGGTCTGGCTGTCGACTTCGAAATCGAAGGCGAATACCCGCAGTTTGGTAACAACGACTCTCGCGTCGATGATATGGCCGTTGACCTGGTTGAACGTTTCATGAAGAAAATTCAGAAACTGCACACCTACCGCAACGCTATCCCGACTCAGTCCGTTCTGACCATCACCTCTAACGTTGTGTATGGTAAGAAAACCGGTAACACCCCTGACGGTCGTCGCGCTGGCGCTCCGTTCGGACCAGGCGCTAACCCGATGCACGGCCGTGACCAGAAAGGTGCTGTTGCCTCTCTGACCTCCGTTGCGAAACTGCCGTTTGCTTACGCGAAAGATGGTATTTCTTACACCTTCTCTATCGTGCCGAACGCGCTGGGTAAAGACGACGAAGTTCGTAAAACTAACCTCGCCGGCCTGATGGATGGTTACTTCCACCACGAAGCGTCCATCGAAGGCGGTCAGCATCTGAACGTCAACGTTATGAACCGCGAAATGCTGCTCGACGCGATGGAAAACCCGGAAAAATATCCGCAGCTGACCATCCGCGTATCCGGCTATGCAGTACGTTTTAACTCCCTGACGAAAGAACAGCAGCAGGACGTTATTACTCGTACCTTCACTCAGACCATGTAATGGTATTGACTGAAATCGTACAGTAAAAAGCGTACAATAAAGGCTCCACGCAAGTGGGGCCTTTTTAGCAATATCATCCTGCCCCAGTCTCTTTTGTCTGCTGTCTATACTTTATGGATAACAGCCAAAACAGACTCGACATAGCCTTTGAGCTGTGCATCTACATAGGCCCCGGATGGGCCAAATTCGGAGATATCACCGCAATGTCAACAATTGGTCGCATTCACTCCTTTGAATCCTGTGGCACCGTCGATGGCCCGGGGATCCGCTTTATCACCTTCTTCCAGGGCTGCCTGATGCGCTGCCTCTATTGCCACAACCGCGATACCTGGGATACCCACGGCGGCAAAGAGATTACCGTTGAAGAGCTGATGAAAGAGGTGGTGACCTATCGCCACTTTATGAACGCTTCCGGCGGCGGCGTGACGGCATCCGGCGGCGAGGCTATCCTGCAGGCCGAATTTGTTCGCGACTGGTTCCGAGCCTGTAAGAAAGAAGGTATTCATACCTGTCTCGATACCAACGGCTTTGTGCGCCGCTACGACCCGGTTATTGATGAACTGCTGGAAGTCACCGATCTGGTGATGCTCGACCTCAAGCAAATGAATGATGAAATTCACCAGAATCTGGTAGGCGTCTCTAACCATCGGACGCTGGAGTTTGCCCGTTACCTGTCAAACAAAAACATCAACGTCTGGATCCGCTACGTTGTGGTTCCGGGCTGGTCCGACGATGATGATTCCGCGCATCGCCTGGGCGAGTTTACTCGTGACATGGGCAACGTCGAGAAAATCGAACTGCTGCCGTACCACGAGCTGGGCAAGCACAAATGGGTAGCCATGGGCGAAGAGTACAAGCTGGACGGCGTCCATCCGCCCAAGAAAGAGACCATGGAACGCGTGAAGGGCATTCTGGAACAGTACGGTCATAAAGTGATGTACTAAAATCCCCGCCCGGTAGAGATTGCGCTACCGGGTGTTTCCCCAACAAAATCAGCGTCAGGACATAAAATATTCCGACAGCTTATTCGTCACGCTCTCAATCGAGAAAATGCGCTTCTGATGCGCTTTTCGGTATTCCGCATAGCGTTCATCCTGCTCTTCCAGCGCGCTGAGGATCCGGTCGGCCACCATCATTGCGCCGGCGATTTCCGCAAATCCCGACTCCCCTTCCCCCTGTAAAGCCACCGCCGCCTGAAGATTCCAGTCAGATAAACGGGCCAGCGGCGCAAACGTCCCGCGGGTCACCGATAAAATTTTAACGCCCTGCTGCTTTGCCAGCGACAGGGCCTGCATCATATCCGCCGATGCCTGTTCGCTGTGAACGACGATGATGCCGGTTTTTTGACTGTCAGCCAGCAGCGGCATCGCCGCCGGATAGGAGCGATCGATAAAGCTGGCCGCCTTACCCATATTGATTAAATTCATCTGCAGGAACAACGCCACCGGCACCGCCGTGCCCACGGCATAAATAGCAATGCTGTTCAGGGTGTTAAGCCAGTCGGCCGCGGCTTTCAGCTCCTGGTTATCGACAATGGCATTACTGTCGCGAATGCTCGCCAGCACCGGCGCAATCTCTTCGCTCTCGTTGATACCGTGGTCTTCCGAGCGCGCGGCACCCTGCTCCATCGCCAGCGCGGTTCTGAAATCCGAGAAACCTTTAAAACCAAAGGCCCGACAAAAACGGGTGATACTCCCCTCACTGGTATCAATGGAGTCGGCCAGTTCTGAAATCGTGTGACGCATCACAAAGTCAGGATTTTCCGTAATAAAACGGCCAACTTTCTCCAGTATCGGGCTTAGCCCTGAAGCTCCGTTTCTTATTCTTATCAACAAGTTATTGTCTATCTGGCTCATGTTTTGCCTTATTTGCTCAAAATGCAAACACAGTCACATCTTTCGTCCTGCCGCAAAGATAATAATTATTATCTCACACAAATAAATAAAAATAATTATTTTTACAAACAGGAGAACATCGAATGAAAGGTCTCATAGTCTGTCGTACCGGTATGGGCAGCTCCTTAATGCTCAAAATCAAAGCACAAAAAATCATCGACAAGCACGGCTGGAATATCGAGCTGGAGCATGACGTCCTCTCAGGGTTACGCACCTGGCGAGATATTGATTTTGTCATCACTATGCGCGATCTCACCGACGAAGTCGAAGCCGCCGGATTCAGAGCGGTCGGCATCACCGACCTGATGAACAGTGAAGAGATGGAGTCTGCGCTCACCGATATCGTTCAAAGCAACTAACCTCTCCCGGAGGCAATATGGATTTCCTCAGATTTATTGTATTCGACATTCTGGGCGTAACCCCACTTTTAGTTGGCTTTATTGCATTAATCGGCCTGTTAATCCAACGCAAGCCGATTGAAAAAGTCCTTTCCGGCACCTTCAAAACCATCGTCGGCTTCCTGGTTTTTGCCGGCGGCGCCGGTCTGGCAGTCACTTCCCTGGGTAACTTTCAGACCTTGTTCAGCGATGGATTTGGCCTGAAGGGCGTCATGCCGCTGGCAGAAGCGCTAACCGGACTGGCGCAAACCAAATTTGCCATGTGCGTGTCGCTGATCATGGTGATTGGTTTTGGCTGGAACCTGTTTTTTGCCCGCGTGACGCCGTTTAAATACATCTTTCTTACCGGGCAACATAATCTTTATCTCTCCGCGCTGCTTACCGTAACGCTGAAGGCGCTGGGCTACAGCGACATGACGACCATCATTGTCGGCTCCGTGCTGCTGGGTCTTGCCGCCTGCCTCTATCCGGCCATTGCGCAGCCGTGGATGCGAAAAATTACCGGTAATGATGAGATAGCGATGGGGCACTACGTCACCCTGGCCTACGCCGCCTCCGGCTGGATTGGCGCAAAGGTCGGCGATCCGAAACAATCCACCGAAAAGCTGAATCTTCCCGGCTGGCTGGGGATCTTTAAAGATTACATCGTCTCGGTGTCGATCTCGGTGAGCATCTTCTACTACATCGCCGCGCTCGCTGCCGGAAAAGCCGCGGTCACCGCAGCGGCAGGCGGGATGCACTGGCTGGTTTACCCGCTCTTTCAGTCGCTGACCTTTACCGCTTCGCTGTACATCATCATTACCGGCGTACGCCTGCTGCTGTCAGAAATTGTTCCGGCCTTCCTCGGCATCTCGGAGAAGTTTATTCCTAACGCCAAACCCGCGCTCGACTGCCCGGTGGTCTTCCCCTACGCCCCGACCGCCACCGTGCTGGGGTTTATCTCTTCGTTTGTCGGCGGGCTGGTGGTGATGGGCTTTCTGGCGATCCTTGGCCAAACCGTGATTATCCCGGTAGCCATTCCCTACTTCTTCATTGGTGCGACCGCAGCGGTATTTGGTAATGCCTCCGGCGGCTGGAAAGGCGCGATTGCCGGAAGCTTTATCACCGGGATCCTGATCGGCATCGGCCCGGCGCTGATTTACCCAATTATGGAATCCGTCGGTCTTTCAGGCACCAGCTTCCCGGAAACCGACTTCGTCGCTCTGGGTCTGGTCGTGTACTACATCGGTAAAATGCTGCCCTAAGAAGGAATGAACATGAACATTGATGAATTGAAATCCCACGCGCTTGCCGCCCGCCGCGAGATCGTCACCATGATTTACGAGTCCGGAATTGGCCATCCGGGCGGGGCGCTGTCGATAATCGACGTGCTTACCTGGCTCTATTACCAGGAAGCCAATCTGGCCGCCTTCCCCCGCTCGCGCGTGGTGATGAGTAAAGGCCACGCCGTCGCCGCGCAGTACGCCATGCTGTATCAACAAGGCAAGATCGAGCGCAGCGAGTTCAATACGTTCCGACAGATCAACTCGCGCCTGCAGGGGCACCCGAGCATTAAGTCGCTGCCGGAAGTCGATGCGACAACCGGACTGCTTGGCCAGGGGCTATCGATTGCTTTTGGTATGGCGGCCGCCAAAAAGCGGCGCAACGATCCGCACCGGGTATTTGCCATCGTTGGCGACGGCGAAATGCATGAAGGCCAAATCTGGGAAACCTTACAGCAGGCCGGGCATATGAAAATGGATAATCTGGTCGCCATCATCGATTACAACGGCTTCTCTTCCCACGATCCGGTCAATGACGTCATTAATCTCGAGCCGCTGGCGGACAAAATCCGCAGCTTTGGCTGGCATGTACTGGAACTGCACAACGGCAATGATATGCATCAGGTTGCCGATACCCTGATGCTATCCCGTCACCTGAAAGGTAAACCTGTCGCCATCGTGGCGCGCACCACCAAAGGTTCCGGCGTCAGCTATATGGAAAACAACGGCGACTGGCACTCAAAAACCCCGAGCAAAGAACAATTTCAGCAGGCGATGGAGGAGTTACAGTGATGAAAGCACCCCGTGATGAGATCGGGCATGCCCTGATTGCGCTAAAAGAAAAGGGCTATCCCGTTGTTGTTATCGACAGCGATTTAGCCAGCTCTACCCGTACCGACCAGTTTCAGGCCGTCTATCCTGAGGCCTTTTTCGAAATGGGCATTGCGGAAGGTTCCGCCATGAGCTTCGCGGTCGGCCAGGCGCTGGAGGGCTTTATGCCCTTCTATGTTAACTTTGCGATGTTCGTCACCGGCACCGCCTGGACCCAGCTGCGGCAGGCCTGCTATGCCAAAGCCAATATTAAACTCGTCGGTAGCCACCCCGGTATGGATGATGGCCCGGACGGCGCTTCGCACCATGCGCTGGAGGATTTAGCGCTGACCCGCGTCCTTCCGGGATTAACCGTCCTGACCCCGGCAGATGCGGAAGAAATCGCCGAGGCTTTCGAGCAGGCGGCAAAAATAAAGGGACCCGTTTATATTCGCGTGGCGCGCGAGCCGATGCCGGTTCGCGACAAAAGCGTCGTTCCCCGGGTCAGCGATATCGCCGCCATCGCCGACAGCGGCACGGATTTTGCGATTCTGTTTGAAGGAACGGTACTGGAACAGGCTACCGACGGCTATGAAAAGCTGCTCGCCAGCGGCAAAAAGGGCAAGCTTATTCACGTTGCAACCGTCAAACCCTTCAACCAGCAGGCGTTTTATCGGCTGGTCGAAGGCTGCCCGCTTATCGCTACGCTTGAAAATCACACCGTCAACGGCGGCCTCGGCGGCCTGATCGCGGAAACCCTGGCGCAAAAGGCACATCCGGCGCGCCTTACGCGTCTGGGAACGCAGGACACATTTACCGAATCGGGTAATAGCAGGCAGCTAAAAGCGAAATATGGCATCTCGGGAGACGCGCTGTTTAACGCGCTACGCTAACCACCAGGCGAGCCGGTCAGTTGGCGGTCGGCTCGCGCTTAAGGGAACGTTTATGGAAGAGAGGCTATTTTCCGCCTGTCAGTTCACCAGCGACTGCCTGAGCTGGCGCAGCGCCGTTCATCTCGCCTGCCGCCCGCTTGAGGAGCAGGGAAAAATCACCGGGGGCTATGCCAGGGCTATTATCAGCGCCACGGAGCAGGATGGCCCCTGGTATATATTGAGCCCGGCGTTTGCGCTACCGCACGCGCGTCCGGAAGCCGGCGTGCTGAGCAGAAACAGCGCGCTTTCGCTGCTTTGCTGTAGCGAGGCCGTTGATTTTCCGGAGCATCCCGGCATTCGGCTGATAGTCGTACTGGCGGCGGCCGATAGTGAACAGCATATCCAGACTATCCAGCGGTTAGTCTGCTGGCTGGATGAGGGGGAAAGACTTCAGCGATACAGCACGGTGCAAAACCGGGCACAGTTTATTGCGCTTCTTGCGTCGCATTAATCTATAGCCAGGGTCGTACCCTGGCTATGTTCTGAAAAATCAGGCGTGCGCCACCGGCGTAGGATGGTGCCCCGCTTTGCGCAGCAGCGTCAGCAGGTAGATGAATGACACGCTGGCAATCATGATAAACAACAGATTGTCAGAGAAGTTCTGCATCAGCATGGCGGTCAGCGTCGGCCCAAGCAGGCTGCCCACGGTATAGCTCATTAACAGCGCCTGGTTCATCGCCACCAGCTGATGACGCTCAACTTTTTCGCAGGCCCAGGCCATAGCCACCGGATAGAGCGTAAAGCCGGAAGCGCCCAGCACGAACAGCGCGGGCGCCATTGCGGCCTGGCTTAACATCGCCAGACAGCCGAGAATCACCACAAACACCTGAACGCGCAGGACCAGCAGACGGCCGTAGCGATCGGCGAGCCGGCCAATCGGCCACTGCCCCACGATACCCGCGCTCACCATCACCGCCATCCAGAAGCCGATGCCGGAATCGCTAACGCCCTGGTGGTTGAGCCACAGCGGCATCAGGCCATACAGCGAACCGAGCACAATGCCGGAAATAATGCAGCCGTTGACGCCATGACGGGCCTGACGCAGCCTTAACATTGGCCAGATACGCGCCGGTTCGTGCGGCTCATCGGCCTGAGTCGCCACGCGAGCAAACAGCAGCGGCAGAATGGCCGCCAGCGCCAGCGCCGTCACCCACGGCAGAACGCTCATCAGATCCGTCGGCAGCTTGCTGACCATTAACTGGCCCAGCACCGTGCCGACGTAATAAATCATCATATACGCCGCCAGCAGGCGACCCCGGCTCCGCGAAGTGCCGCTACAGACCAGCGCGCTCTCCACCACCACCCAAATCATCGCGCAGCCGACGCCGGCGATAAAGCGCCAGCTGAACCAGCTCCAGAAGCCCAGCGTAATACCAAGACCCACGCAGCCCACGGCAAAAATAACCGATGCCAGGTAATAGCTGCGGTTAAAGCCCAGACGCTTAATTACCCATCCGGCAAGCAATGTTCCCACCAGATTACCGGTAAAATAGGACGAGCCCACCATCCCGACCTGCCAGGTCGGCATATTTTCATGGGCGAGCCAAAGCGGGACGAGCGTATTTAAAACCGCTATCGCCAGGGTCAACAAAAGCAGGCCACAGAGCAGCATTTGCACTGGCCGGGTGTAGATGGTCATGGATATAAACCGTGATGGAGTTCAGATTTCGTGCGCATCATGCCACTGCTGCAAACATTGTCAATCCGCCTGAAATCAGGCGTGACGCGGTTTGCGGGGGAACGATAGAAGTTTTTTATCCAGCGGATCGACAACAGAATAGTTATTTATATTATTCCATTGTTTTTATTAATTTATTGGAAAATAGCGGTGGGAATATCGGTAGAAATATTTCATGAATCGACCGCACTTTTTATCGCGCCAGAATAAGGGTTTCTGGCGCGATAAAGGGCGATTAGCTGGCGATTGCCATTCCAACGGTCATATGCAGGCCGTAGAAGACGCCGCGGCCGATCGTCTCACCGATCAGCACCAGCACAAAAGCCAGCCCCAGCATCGGCAGCGCAGGCTGGTAGCCTTTGAGCTGGGGGGCAATCCAGCAGACCAGCGCCAACGCCAGCGCAACCAGGCGCCACGCCATCAGCGAGCCGTAGGCCGGCACCAGCGCCGAGGCCTGCTGAATAGAGCTATGGATTGTCGCCAGCTCGCTGCCTTGCATCAGCACCACGATGGCGCTAATCACCAGCGCCAGCAGGGTCACCGCCGGCAGCAGGCGCATCGCCCAGCCGTTGACATCGGCAACGCGCAGCAGCAGATATCCCAGCAGCGGACCACCGATAAACATCGTCAGGAAGAAGCTAAGCGGCGTCCAGACCGTATACCAGGTGGGTACCGTATCAATAGTGTTATAGACGCGGACCATCATCCAGACGAAGATAATCCCCAGCACCATGGTAATGACCAGCCAGAGATGACGCAGCCCCGCCGGTAGCTTATTGACCACCGCCAGCAGCCAGCCAATGCCGCCAACGGCGAAGAAAAGCGCCCCGCTGGCGATTTCGTTACTGAGCGACGAGGCGCCTACGCGATTAAGCGAGTTAAACGCGCGCATGGGCGACCCAAGATGCAGGGTTGAGGCAATAAAGCCCACGCCCATCAGCACCCACAGGCCAAACATGCTCCACACGACGCGCTGTTGCTGTTCACGCGATAAGTCGCCTTTCATTAGCGCCAGAGCCAGCACAATAAAGCCGCCCACCACGCACTGACCAAAGACCGTGAAAACAATCAGCGGCCATTCATGCCATCCACTCCCCATCTCACACCTCCTTCGGGTTGGCCAGGTAGCCGGTGGTATCTCCACACGGTCGGCTGTTGGCGTTAGGTTTAATCACGATACTCGGTTTAGTGAAGTGGGCCGAAGGCAGCGGCGCAACGGCGGCCAGCTGGCCGTGTTTTTGGCGCAGCTCTTCAATCGGGCCGAAATCTAACGCGCGCAGCGGGCAAGATTCCACGCAAATCGGCTTTTTGCCGTCGGCGACGCGCTCGTGGCAGCCGTCGCATTTGGTCATATGACCTTTTGTCGCATTGTACTGCGGCGCGCCGTACGGGCAGGCCATATGGCAATAGCGACAGCCGATACAGACATCTTCATCGACAACGACAAAGCCATCTTCACGTTTATGCATCGCCCCGCTCGGGCAAACTTTGGTGCAGGCCGGATCCTCACAATGGTTGCAGGCAATAGAGAGGTAATAGGCAAAGACGTTTTGCTGCCAGACGCCGTTATCCTCCTGCCAGTCGCCGCCGGCGTATTCGTAGATACGACGGAAGCTCACTTCCGGCGTGAGGTTTTTATAGTCTTTACAAGCCAGTTCGCAGGTTTTGCAACCGGTGCAACGGGCGGAATCAATAAAAAATCCATATTGAGTTGTCATCGGTTACTCCTTACAGCTTTTCAACCTGGACGAGGTTGCTATGCGATGGATTGCCTTTCGCCAGCGGCGACGGGCGTTGGGTGGTCAGCACGTTAATGCAGCCAGCCTGATCCACGCGGCCTGCGTCCGGGTTATACCAGGCCCCCTCACCCAGCGCGACCACGCCCGGTATCATGCGCGGGGTCACTTTGGCCTCGATATGCACTTCACCGCGATCGTTAAAAATGCGGATCCGATCGCCATTGGCGATACCGCGCTTCTGTGCATCAAGCGGGTTGATCCACATCTCCTGACGGCAGGCGGCTTTCAGTACGTCAACGTTGCCGTAGGTGGAGTGTGTGCGGGCTTTATAGTGAAAACCGGTCAGCTGCAGCGGATACTTTTTCGCCAGCGGATCGTCATAGTTTTCAAACCCAGGGCTGTATATCGGCAGCGGGTCGATAACATCCTCTTCTTTCAGCTCCCAGGTCGCGGCAATTTCCGCCAGCTGCGCAGAGTAGATTTCAATTTTCCCTGACGGCGTCGTGAGCGGATTGGCGGCGGGATCTTCGCGGAAAGCTTTATAGGCAACGTGGTGGCCTTCCGGATCGCGCTGTTTGAAGATTCCCTGCTTGCGGAATTCATCAAACGGCAGCAGCGCCGGGATCGCTTTACGGGATTGCTCATAGAGGTGACGCAGCCACTCTTCCTGAGTGCGGCCTTCGGTGAAACGTTGCTCAACGCCCATGCGCTTCGCCAGCTCCGTGGTCATCTCATAGATGGTTTTGCATTCAAAACGCGGCTTGATGGCCCGATCGGCAAAAATCACGTAGGACATGTTGCCGCAGGAGGCATCGAGGGCAAAATCCATCTGCTCCGAAGCCGTACAGTCCGGCAGCAGAATATCGGCATATTTCGCCGAGGAGGTCATATGGCAATCAATGACCACAATCATCTCGCACTTCTTGTCATCCTGAAGGATGTCATGGGTACGGTTAATCTCTGAATGCTGGTTGACCAGGCAGTTACCGGCATAGTTCCAGACCATTTTAATAGGCACGTCGAGCTTATCTTTGCCGCGCACGCCGTCGCGCAGCGCGGTCATTTCCGTCCCGCGCTCAATCGCATCGGTCCACATAAACATGGAAATACTGGTTTCCACCGGATTATCCAGCGTCGGCATACGTTCAAAAGGCAGGGAGTAAGAACCTTCACGCGCGCCGGTATTGCCGCCGTTAATCCCGACGTTGCCGGTTAAGATTGCCAGCATGGAAATCGCGCGGGAAACCAGCTCACCGTTGGCATGACGCTGTGGGCCCCAGCCCTGAGAAATATAGGCAGGTTTAGCGCTGGCGATTTCGCGCGCCAGCTGCACGATACGCGCCTGGGGAATGCCGGTAATCGTCGACGCCCACTCAGGGGTCTTCGCGATACCGTCTTTGCCCTGACCGAGAATATAGGCCTTATAGTGGCCATTGGCCGGCGCCCCTTCCGGCAGCGTTTTCTCGTCATAGCCTACGCAGTACTTGTCGAGGAAAGGCTGGTCAACGAGGTTCTCGTTAATCATCACCCACGCCAGCGCGGAGACCAGCGCAGCATCGGTTCCCGGGCGGATAGGGATCCACTCGTCTTCGCGTCCGGCGCCGGTGTCGGTATAGCGTGGATCGATAATAATCAGCCTGGCGTTGGATTTCTCCCGCGCCTGTTCCAGGTAGTAGGTCACTCCGCCGCCGCTCATGCGGGTTTCCCCGGGGTTATTGCCAAACAGCACCACCAGCTTGCTGTTTTCGATATCCGACGGGCTATTGCCATCGGCCCAGCCGCCGTAGGTGTAGTTCAGTCCCGCGGCAATTTGTGCGGTGGAGTAGTCGCCATAATGGTTGAGATAGCCGCCGCAGCAGTTCATCAGGCGGGCAATCAGAGTTTTCCCCGGTGGCCATGAGCGAGTCAAGGTTCCGCCGAGGGTTCCCGTTCCGTAGTTCAGATAGATGGACTCATTACCGTACTCTTTTATCAGGCGCTGCATATTGCTGGCGATAGTATCGAACGCTTCTTCCCAGCTGATTTGCTCGAATTTGCCCTCGCCGCGTTTGCCCACGCGCTTCATCGGATATTTCAGGCGGTCCGGGTTGTAGACGCGTCGACGCATCGAGCGGCCGCGCAGACAGGCGCGAACCTGATGCAGACCGTCGTAGCTATCGTCGCCGGTATTGTCCGTTTCAACATATTTTATCTCACCACCCACCACATGCATCCGCAGCGGGCAGCGGCTGCCGCAGTTCACCGTACAGGCGCTCCAGGTGACCGTTTCGCTGGCGGGGTTGAGGTTGTCTGCGGCTTGGGCAATGCGCGTGAAGGGTAAGGTAAAAGCGCTGCTGGCCATCGCCAGCCCGCCAATCGCCGTGGTTTTCATTAAACCACGCCGGCTCACCTCAGCAGCCAGTAAAGCATCGGAGGTTTTGGTTTTCATAGATACTCGCTTTGGTTGCTCACAATTAACTTAATGCCGTTATATAGTTATATATACAACGTCATTAACCTTTGTTAGTTTTTTATCCTGTTTAATCCAAAGGGAGTATCTTCGTAATCGCGAAGGCGATTATTGCCCGGTATCAAGAAGGGGGTAAAAAAAAAAGCGCCCGCAGGCGCTTTTGAGAAGAGCGTTGAAAAATCAGCCGATAAATTCAAGGCCGCGCATATACGGGCGCAGAACTTCCGGGATCTCGATGCGACCATCCGCCTGCTGATAGTTTTCCATCACCGCCACCAGCGTACGTCCAACCGCCAGGCCAGAACCGTTCAGCGTGTGTACGAGGCGAGTTTTCTTGTCAGATTTGCTGCGGCAGCGTGCCTGCATGCGACGCGCCTGGAAATCCCAGACGTTGGAGCAGGAAGAGATCTCACGATAGGTATTCTGCGCCGGCACCCACACTTCCAGATCGTAGGTTTTGCATGCGCTGAAACCCATATCGCCCGTGCACAGAGCCACTTTACGATACGGCAGACCCAGCAGCTGCAGCACTTTCTCGGCGTGGCCGGTCATCTCTTCCAGCGCCGCCATGGAATCTTCCGGACGTACAATCTGCACCATCTCGACTTTGTCGAACTGGTGCATACGGATCAGACCGCGGGTATCGCGGCCGTAAGATCCGGCTTCAGAGCGGAAGCACGGCGTATGCGCGGTCATTTTGATCGGCAGATCGTCTTCATCAATGATTTCATCGCGAACCAGGTTGGTCAGCGGAACTTCCGCCGTCGGGATCAGCGCGTAGTTGCTGCTGTCGGCTTCTTCTTCCAGCGGACGGGTATGGAACAGGTCGCCGGCGAATTTCGGCAGCTGACCGGTACCGTACAACGTGTCCTGGTTAACCAGATACGGGACGTAGTTTTCGCTGTAGCCGTGCTGTTCGGTATGCAGATCCAGCATAAACTGCGCCAGCGCGCGGTGCAGGCGTGCCAGCTGGCCCTTCATGACCACAAAGCGAGAACCGGTCAGCTTCACGGCGGCGGCAAAATCCAGCCCTCCGTGCATTTCGCCCAGCGTGACGTGATCGCGAACGTCAAAATCGAACTCGCGCGGGGTTCCCCAGCGGCTGACTTCAACGTTGTCGTTTTCGTCGCGACCGGCCGGAACGTCGTCGTGCGGGATATTAGGGATAGCCAGCGCGATATCGCGGATCTCCGCCAGCAGCGCGTCCAGCTCGGTCTTAGCGGCATCAAGCTGCTCGCCGAGTTTGTTCACTTCCAGGCGTAATGGCTCAATATCTTCCCCGCGCGCTTTCGCCTGGCCAATGGATTTCGATCGGGAGTTGCGCTCCGCCTGCAGGTTTTCAGTTTGAACCTGCAGAACTTTACGACGCTCTTCCAGAGCGCGAAGTTTATCTACATCCAGCTTAAAGCCCCGGCGTGCCAGTTTTTCTGCGACTGCGTCTGGCTCGGTACGCAGCAGATTGGGATCGAGCATGCTTATCCTGTGCTTATCGAATTAATAAAAGAAAAATGGCCGCAGAGCGCGACCACGGAAATAGTGTGACAACCTTACCGCAACGCCTCAATTATCGGTAGCGTTTTATCGGGCTATTTTGATCCTGTTCGGTTAACCAGGCGAGCTTTTCGCCTATTTTGCCCTCCAGCCCCCGGTTTGTCGGCTTATAATAGCGCGTTTGCGCCATTTCCTGCGGGAAGTACTGCTCCCCGGCGGCATAAGCATTCGGTTCATCGTGAGCATAGCGATACTCTTGCCCGTAGCCCATCTCTTTCATCAGCTTCGTTGGGGCATTGCGCAAATGAACCGGGACGTCGTAATCGGGACGTTCGCGGGCGTCGGCCATTGCCGCTTTAAACGCGGTGTAAACCGCGTTGCTTTTGGGCGCACAGGCAAGATAGACAATGGCCTGAGCAATCGCCCGTTCGCCTTCCGCCGGTCCGACACGGGTAAAGCAGTCCCAGGCGGAGATCGCAACCTGCATCGCGCGCGGATCGGCGTTGCCGACATCTTCCGAGGCAATCGCCAGGCAGCGGCGGGCAACGTAGAGCGGATCGCCGCCGGCGGTAATAATCCGCGCGTACCAGTAGAGGGCGGCGTCCGGGGCGCTGCCGCGAACCGATTTGTGCAGCGCGGAGATTAAATCGTAAAAGCGATCGCCTTTGTTGTCGAAACGCGCGCTGCGCTCACCGGCAATTTCAGTCAGCAGCTCAACTTTCAGCACGCGATTGCCGGAGGCGTCGGCTTCGGCCATATCGGCCATCATTTCCAGCGTATTCAGCGCCCGGCGCGCATCGCCGTTGACAAGGTCGGCGATGGCCTTGCGCGTCTCGTCCGGCAGGACGATATTTTGCCCGCCGTAGCCGCGCGTTTTGTCGCTCATCGCCTGGTTGAGCACCTGCTCGATGTCGTCGCTGGTCAGCGACTTCAGCAGATAAACGCGCGCGCGGGATAACAGCGCGGAATTGAGTTCAAAGGAGGGATTTTCCGTCGTCGCGCCGATAAAGGTGATGGTCCCGTCTTCAATATGCGGCAGAAAGGCGTCCTGCTGGCTTTTATTGAAACGGTGCACTTCGTCGACAAACAGGATCGTGCGGCGACCCGCGTTGCGGTTTTGGCGCGCGCGTTCAATGGCCTCGCGGATCTCTTTCACCCCGGAGGTCACAGCTGAAATACGTTCAACGTCGGCGCTGGCGTAGCGCGCAATCACTTCGGCCAGGGTGGTTTTTCCTGTCCCGGGCGGTCCCCAGAGAATCATCGAGTGTAGATGCCCGGCTTCAATCGCCCTCGGTAAGGGTTTACCCGGCGCCAGCAGGTGCTGCTGGCCAATGTACTGCGCTAAATTTTCTGGCCGCATACGGGCGGCCAGAGGTTGAAACGCGTTATCGGAAAAATCGAGCGACAGGTTGCTCACGTTCGCCTCTATTTACGTTGATCGTCCACCGTAACCCCTTGCGGCGGCGTAAAGGTGAACTTAGATGCATCCACGGCACCATTTTGTTGCGATTTCAGCTGATAGCTGCTGCGTTGATCGTCCTGTTCCACGGCGCTAAACTGATGAATCGTACCGTCGCGACCCACGTTGATGGTGAACTGCTTCAGATTACCGCTGCCGTTTTTCGGCGTCAGAACAAAATCGTCACCGTTCTGCTTAATGTTGTAGTTCTGCCAGTCGCTGGCCTGATTGCGGGCAATCAGCATAAACGGCGTGTTGCTGGTCGCATCTTTCAGCCAGGTAGCGGTAGCCTGCTCAACAAACGGGTTGTAAAACCACAGCGTTTTGCCGTCGGAAACCAGCACGCTTTCATCCGGCTGGGTCATATGCCAGTTGAACAGATTAGGCCGCTTGACCCACAGGTCCCCCTGCCCGTCCTGCACGGCATTACCACTGCCGTCCGTCACTTTCTGCGTAAAGCTGGAGTGGAAGCTGCTCACTTTATCAAGGCGGCTTTTTAAATCGCTGGCGGCATCCGCCCATACCTGACTGACGACAAAACTGGACAGTAATGCACAGGTGATTGCGAGTTTTTTCATTGTTATTCCTTAATGTGCGTCACTCCCGACGCGGGAGCCTGGTCTGCTGCTAATGTAGAACGGCCAACGGCCGTAAAACAGCAGAACAGGCTGATTTTCACTTATTTACCCAACTTTGCGGTTACTCAAAAGGCGGCGGCGCCAGCACTTCACGGTTACCGTTATGCCCCTGCTCGCTCACGATCCCCTGAGCTTCCATTTGCTCAATGATACGCGCGGCGCGGTTATAGCCAATGCGGAACTGACGCTGTACCCCAGATATGGAGGCTTTGCGTTTTTCCGTCACAAAGTTGACGGCCTGATCGAACAGCGGATCGAGCTCTTCACCGCCCTCGTAGCCACCGCCGCCGCCTTCGCTTTCGCTATCGGAGGTAATGCCATCGACATACTGCGGACGCCCGCGCGCCTTCCAGTCCTGAACGACGGCGTGAACTTCCTCGTCGCGTACAAAAGCGCCGTGGACGCGCACAGGGATCGTCGAGTTAGGCGCGGAGTAGAGCATATCGCCCATTCCCAGCAGTGATTCCGCACCGCCCTGGTCAAGGATAGTACGTGAGTCAATTTTACTCGATACGGTAAAGGCGATACGCGTCGGGATGTTGGCTTTAATCAGGCCGGTGATAACGTCAACCGACGGTCGCTGGGTCGCCAGCACCAGGTGGATCCCCGCGGCGCGCGCTTTCTGCGCCAGGCGCGCAATCAGCTCTTCCACTTTCTTGCCGACGGTCATCATCAGGTCGGCAAACTCGTCGACCAGCACCACGATGTAAGGCTCTTTTTTCAGTACCGGATGCGTCGCATCCATACTGTCGCCAGGCTTCCAGTAAGGATCCGGAATGGGCCGTCCCATACGTGCGGCTTCAGCAATCTTCTCGTTATAACCCGCGAGATTACGTACGCCCAGCGCAGACATGAGTTTATACCGGCGCTCCATCTCGTTGACGCTCCAGCGCAAAGCATTGGCCGCGTCTTTCATATCCGTCACGACTTCCGTTAACAGATGCGGTATTCCCTCATAGACCGACAGCTCGAGCATTTTCGGGTCAATCATGATGAATTTCACGTCTTCCGGCTGCGCTTTATAGAGCATGCTGAGGATCATGGCGTTGACCCCAACGGATTTACCGGAACCGGTGGTACCCGCTACCAGCAGGTGCGGCATCTTCGCCAGATCGGCAGTGACAGGTTCGCCCGCAATGTCTTTCCCGAGGACCACCGTGAGCGGTGAAGGATTATCGCGGAATTTCGCATTATCCAGCACTTCGCGCAGGTAAACGGTCTGGCGCTTTTTGTTAGGCAGCTCCAGGCCAACGTAGGGTTTACCCGGAATCACTTCCACCACGCGAACCGCCGCAGTGGACAGAGAACGGGCCAGATCGCGCGACAGGTTGGAAATGCGCGCCGCTTTCACGCCCGGCGCCAGGTTAAGCTCAAAGCGGGTAATAACCGGGCCAGGTGAGTAGTTCACCACATCGGCTTTAATGCGGAAATCGGCCAGACGAGCTTCAACCAGACGCGCCATTTGCTCAAGCGCAAAGGTATCGATCGGCTCAACTTCAGCCGGTGGCGGCGTGAGCAGGTCAAGCGAGGGCAGCAGCGTTGTCGGCTTCTGTAACGGGCGACTGTCGCCATTGCGCATCAACAGCGGGTGAATGAGACTTTCCTGCGGCTGCGGGATCGGCTGCTGCGGAGCCTGCTGCTGCGGATAGCTGCCAGGAGCCTGCTGCGGCATCGGCTGATGGTGAACCGGCTGCTGCGGCGCGGGTTGATAAGACTGCTGCTGCGCATGTTGCGGCGGCTGAGGCATCTGCTGGTGCGGCATCGGCTGCTGTACGGGCTGCGAATGCTGGGCCGGCTGCTGATTCTGCGGGGCAGGCTGCTGTACTTCCGGCAACGGCGTGAAGACAGGCTCGCTCGGCGTATCATCAACTAACGTTTTCATTGGCGAGAATTCATAATCCGCCGCAGAGAACGGATGCGATCCCGGCGGCTGCTCGCTGGCGTAGCGCTGCTGCTGGGAAGCGGCAAACTGACGGGCAAGTTCGGCTTCAGCGGCAGAATCCTCGTCTACATCAGCCTCTTCCGCAGCGTAGCTATCGCCATAGCGCTGATTTTGCGCAGCCGCGAACTGACGCGCCAGCTCACCCTGCTCAAGCTCTGCAACTTCCTCGTCCGTCAGCGCATCGTCATCATAGTGCTGATGCTCTGCCTGACGCGCACGTTCTTCAGCCAACCGCTGCGAAGGCAACTTAATGCCATAGGAAGCCAGCTCACGGCGCGTGGGCACGCGAACGCGGTTTGGACGCGGCAATTTCGGGCCTATGCCCTCTTTTACCTGCGCACGCGGGCCGCCCGACACCGGGCTAAACAGCGGCGCGGCGCTGGATGCGGCAGATGCGACGGAGGCCGCCCCGGTGGCCTGATGGACGCCAGACGCCAGCGCGCTCACCGCGGCAACATCAGCCGCCGGAGCAGGCGGAGGCGAGATCGGTTTTGTCGCAACCGGACTGACCGGCTCCGGAATCGGCTGATACCATGCGGCAAGCTGCTCGCGTTCACGCGCGCGTTTCTCTTCCACTTCTTCGAAGTAGTACATCGGCGGACGCTGAGGCTTCACCTCCTCTTGCGGAGGCTCAGGCTCAACGGAGGCGGCGTAAGGCTCAGGCTGCTGTACCGGGGCCTGTTCCGGCTGGTACGCATGCTGCGGCTGGTAAGCCGGTTCCGGCTGATACGCTGGCTGCTGTACCGGCGCCTGTTCCGGCTGGTACGCATGCTGCGGCTGGTAAGCCGGTTCCGGCTGATATG